>NZ_JBEZMO010000023.1:0-134568 GCF_040652655.1 Streptomyces sp. NPDC048191 | reverse complement strand
CGCCCGTCTCCGCGAGCACCCGTGCGATCGTCGGGTGCCGGATGTCGGCCTGGATGAAGTCCGCCCCGCCCAGATGGTGCGCCGGCGCCACCGCGCGGTCGGCGTCGGCGGGCCGATGGGGTTCGGGGTCGGCGTGTCAGGTGTGCGCCCGGGGTGTCCAGCCGGGCGGGCCGAACAGGTACCCGGCTCGGTCGCGCCAGCGTGTCGCCCCTCGGACGTCGCGCCAGGCGGCCGCGAACTCGTGGAAGGCCACCAGCACCGGGTTGTAGGTGCCGATGTTCTTCGTCAGGCCGTACACCACCCGCTCGCCCTCCGGTTCGAACGTGCCGAGGAGCCGGTCCCAGACGATGAGGACGCCGCCGTAGTTGCGGTCCAGGTACACGTTGTTGGAGCCGTGGTGGACGCGGTGGTGGGAGGGCGTGTTGAAGAACCACTCCACCGGCCGCCACAGCTTGTCCACCCGCTCGGTGTGCAGGAAGAACTGGTAGACGAGGCTGAACGCCTGCTGGAGCAGGATCATCCACGGCGGGATGCCGAGCAGTGCCAGCGGCAGCCAGAAGGGCAGGCCCGTCATCGGTGTCCAGCTCTGGCGCAGGGCGGTCGAGAGGTTGAAGCGGAGGCTGGAGTGGTGGACCACATGGCTCGCCCACAGCACCCGCACCCGGTGGTGCGCGCGGTGGAAGGCGTAGTACGCCAGGTCGTCGCCGAAGAACAGCAGCACCCACGTCCACGCGGAGGACGGCGGCAGATGCCAGGGGGCGACGGCGAAGACACCCGCGTACAGCACGATCGTCGCCGCCTTCCACGGCACCGCGACGACCTGGCTGCCGGCGCCCATGGACATGCTGGTGACGGTGTCCCGCAGCTCGTAACCGCGCTCGTCGTCGTCCGGCAGGAAGCGGTAGGACAGCGCCTCGACGACCACCAGCAGCACGAGCGCGGGGATCGCGTAGACCACGGCCGGGATCATGTCAGCGCACCGCCTTCCGCGGCGTCGCGGGCACGCTGCGGGAGAGCAGTTCGCGCGCGAGCCGTTCGGCCGCCTCGGCCTCGCGTGCCGCGATGTGCGCCGCCAGCCGCCGATGTGCGTCGACGTCGAGGAGTTCCGCGGCCCGCAGGTCGTCCGGCACGTCGGCGACCGGCAGTGTGCCGCCGACCAGGCTGTTGAACGCCAGCAGATAGGCGACGTTCCCCGAACCCTCCACGATCAGCCGCCACCAGGCGACGTCCGCGTCGCCCAGCTCGGTCAGATCGGGCCCGGTGCGCGCGTAGCGGCCCGCGGCCTCGACGATCTCCTCGGCGGTGTCCTCGGAGCACCGGAGCGCGCACAGCCGGGCCGCGTCGGCGCCGATGCACGCCCGCATCTCCAGGGCGTCGCGGGCGAGGTCGGCCACCGAGGGCCCGGCGTCGGCCGCCGCGATGCCCATGGCGAGGTCGAGGCCGGCGGTGTGCCGCCAGTCCAGGACGAGGGTACGACCGCCGTGGCTGACCTCGACCAGTCGTGCCTGCTGGAGCCGCTTGACGGCCTCACGGACGGCATGCCTGTTCACCCCGAACTCGGCTGCCAGGTCCCGTTCGGGGGTGAGCGCGGCACCGGGCGGCAGTTCGCCGCCGAGGATCCTGTCCCGCAGCACGGCGAAGAGCTGGTCCGAGACCGCCTCGCGCCGGATGAGTCCCTGGTTCATGGCGATCAGGGTGGACGTGCGGGGCCCGGTGGTCAACTGGTTGGACCAGATTTTCCGTGCCGCATCTGATGCTCAGGTCCGGGCTCGGGCGATGAGCAGGGCCACGTCGTCCTCGCCGCCGGGTGAGCGCAGTATCTCCAGGATGCGGTCGCAGGTGCCTTCCAGATCGTGGCCCCGTGTCGTGGTGAGGGCGTCGAGAAGGGTGTCCAGGCGGGCGTCGATGGGTTCGCTGCGGGTTTCGACCAGGCCGTCGGTGTACAGGACCAGCACGTCGCCCGGGCGGAAGGGGATCGTGGCGGACTCGAAGGGCACCCCGCCGACGCCCAGCGGCGCGCCGGTGGGCAGATCGAGAAGCCGTGCCCCGTGGCCGTGGCGCATCAGGGCCGGGGGCAGGTGGCCGGCGAGGCAGATCTCGCACTGGCCCTGGTCGGGATCGTAGACGCAGTAGACGCAGGTGGTGATGGTCTGCTCGACGCCTTCAGTCAGGTGATCCAGGTGATGAAGTGCCTCGGCGGGGGGAAGGGCGAGCTCGGCGAAGGCCCGGACGGCACTGCGGAGTTGGCCCATGGTGGCGGCGGCTTTGATGCCGCTGCCCATGACGTCCCCGACGACCAGGGCGGTCCGGTCCCCCTGGAGAGGTATGGCGTCGTACCAGTCGCCCCCGATCTCGCTCGTGACGCCGGCGGGCTGGTAGCGGCAGGCAACCTCCAGGCCGGGCAGGTGCGACGGGCGCTCCGGCAGCATGCTGCGCTGGAGGGTGAGGGCCGCTTGGCGCTGGGCCTGGTATCCGCGGGCGTTGTCGATGCAGACCGCGGCCCGGGCGGCCAGCTCCAGGGCGAGGAACGCGTCGTCGTCGTCGAACGGCGCCGGGTTCTCGGTGCGTATCAGGTCGAGGGCGCCGAGGACTTCGCCCCGGGCCAGGAGCGGTACGGCCAGGTAGGAGTGGACGCCGGCCGCCGCGAGGAGGGAGGCGGCCTCGCCATGGCGGGCGATGCGCTCCAGGTCCTGACGGGTGGTGCGGGGCACCAGTACCGGTTCACGGGTGCGCACGCACCGGGTGATCAGGCGGTCGCTGTCGTAGCTGGCGAGTCCCCCGGGCGGGTCGGCCGCGCGGACCGCCTCGGTGGGGTGGGCCGCGCTGACGGCGAGGGCGCGGAAGAGGGCCGGTCCCTCGTGCGGCGCGGCCCGGCCGTCGAGGGCGCTGTCGAGGACGTCCACGGCTGCCACGTCGGCGAGGACCGGTACGACGATGTCGGCGAGCTCGCGCGCCGTCTCCTCCAGGTCGAGGGTGGAGCCCACGCAGGCGGAGGCCTGGGCGATCAGTGCCAGCCGTTGCCGGGCCTGTGCCGCCTCGGCAGCGGCCCGGTGCCGCTCGGTGACGTCGATGACGGAGTAGGCCAGGCCCAGCACCCGCCCGCCGGAGTCCTCCAGCCGGTAGTACGAGACGGACCAGGCGTGCTCGTGGTCCGGGTCGGCGGGGGGACGACAGACGATGTGCCGGTCCACGACCGACTCGCCCGTCTCCAGGACCCGGCGCAGACGTGCCTCGGGGTTCGTGTCCAGGAACGTCAGGATCTCGCCGACCGGCCGGCCGAGACGGTCGGCGGCGGACTGACCGGTGATGCGTTCGAGAGCCGGATTCACGGCCACGTACCGCAGGTCCGAGTCCAGGATGGCCAGCCCGATCGGCGACTGTGACACCAGGCGCACGGCCAGGGAGGCGTCTCGCTCGACCCGTTCCACGGCGGCCTGGTCCGCGGCGAGGCCCAGGGCGTACACGTCACCGAGCTCGTCCAGCAGCCGCATGTTGCGGAACTCCACCAGGCGGGTGCTGCCGTCCTTGTGCCGGATCGGGACCGCCCCTGCCCAGTCGGCGCCGGTTTCCATGACCTCGGCGAACAGCTTGATCACGGCGTCCCGGTCCTTCTCGTGGACGGTCAGCCGAGCCGCGTGCCGGCCCAGCGCCTCCGCCGCGGTGTAGCCGAACAGGTCCTCGGCCTTCGGGCTCCAGAAGACCACCCGGCCCTGCGCGTTCAGCACCACCGCGGCGACGCTGAGCAGATCGAGCAGGCCACTGGGGGGCGCGGCGGAGCCCGCCACCGACGGGCAGTGGCCTGCTCGGGAGGAGTCCGTCGTACCCATGCCTCGTTTTCCTTCCCGCTCGGCGCCTCGGCCCGTGCCGTACCGGCGGGTGCTCTGCCTTCATCCATCCTCGGCCCAGACCCCGGAGCACACACCTGGACCGGCTGCCGGTGCCGGGATCGCGTGCCGGGCCCAGATGATCTCGCCGGTGGACAGGTACCGGGTGCCCCACCGGGCCGCGAGCCGGGCGACGAGGGACAGCCCTCGGCCGCCCTCGTCGGTGGTGGCCGCGTGGCTGGTGTCCGAGACCCCGCAGATCAGGCTGCGGTCGTACAGCAGGCGTACCCGGATCGGCCCGGTCGCGTAGCGGATGGCGTTGGTGACCAGCCCGCAGGATGAGTTCGGTGCTGAACAGCAGATCGTCCAGGGTCCACTCCGACAGCAAGCGCTCGACCCTGGTGCGCACCTCCGCCACCGCGGCGCGATCGGAGGGCACCTCCCAGGCGGCCATCCGGTCGTCGGCCAGGGCCGGCTGCGACGCGCGCCGCCGCGGCCGCATCGTCCCGCCACCGCGGGTTCTCGGCGAACCCGCGGGTCGTCACGGACGGCTGGGGACGTGGAGCTCGAACCACATGGTCTTGCCAGTGGCCGTCCGGCTGCTGCCCCAGGCGTCCGCGAGCAACTCGAGGAGTTCGATGCCACGGCCGCCCTCCGCGTCCGCGTCGGTGGCGTTGCGTACAGGGCCGGCGGGCTCGGTGTCCTCGACCTCGCACAGCAGGCGGGAGTCGCGCAGGCGCAGGTTGAGCCTGAGCGGGCCGCGCGTGTGCCGCAGGGCGTTGGTGACCAGCTCGCTGACCAGCAGCTCGGCGGTGTCGGCCGGCTCGTCCAGGGCCCAGTCGTCCAGCTGGGCGGTCACCAGGCGCCGGGCCCGGCCCGCGGAGGTCAGTTCCCGCTGCAGGGGCCAGGAGGCGTCGAAGGCGGTGGCGCGGCCGCGCGGGGCGTCCAGCGGACGCAGCGGCGCGAGCATGCGGGACCACAGGGCCCACTGCCTGGCGAACCACGAGGGTGCGGCGGTACGCGAGGACCGCCCTCCCCGGCGAAAGGCGATGGGGCGGCCGATGTCCCAGGTGGCCATGGGAATCAGTCCCTTCCGGACGGCGGCCGCACGGCCGCCGGCAAACATGCCCGGCATGCGCCAAGGCCTTTCATGTAGCAGTCGCTACGCCTCAAATATAGACGTAACCACTGCTACAGTAAAGACCTGCCCAAAACAGGAATCACGGACAGCTCGGGAGTCCTCGCCCTCACGCATCCAGGAGCCCCCATGCCTCGCCCGCCAGACCCGGTCAAGCGGCGCGACCTTCTCGAACAGGTCCGCGCCTACGTACTCGGCAACGGCCTCGCGGACCTCTCCCTGCGCCCCCTGGCCCGGGCGCTGGGGACCAGCGACCGCATGCTCCTGTACTACTTCGGCACCAAGGAGCGGATGGTCGCCGAGGCGCTCGCCCTCTACGAGCGCCGTCCCCTCCTGCGCACGCGCGACCTGCTGGAGACCGTCGGCCCGCCCACGGACCCGGCCGGCCTGCGCCGCTTCATGGAGGACGTGTGGCGGCAGTTCAACGATCCCGGGCTGCGCGTCGCACTCCCCCTCTACCTCGAGATCATGAGCGCCAGCGTGCTGCACCCCGACCGCTACGGCCCCGTCATGCGCGACATCCTCATGGAATGGAAGGGCCTGTTCACCTCCGTCTTCCGTGACCTCGGCATGAGCGAGGACCGGGCCCGGACCCAGGCCGTCCTCCTGGCGGACGCCACTTTCGGCCTCCTGATCGCCCCTCTGGCGGACGGCCACTGGGACCGGGCCGACCAGGCCTTCCACGCCCTCCTGGACAGCCTGGAACCCGGCTGGCACACCACGGCGTGAGCAACGTGGCGCGGGAAGCAGCGGTTTCCCCGCGCGGGACGGATCGCGAGGTCACTCGGGGGCGAAGGAGAAGCTGTGCCACGGACCGGCGCTCGCGACCGCCAGGTCCGCCGCTCCGATGTCCAGATAGGTGCTCTGCCCACCCGGCGGTACGGAGCAGTCCGGCGTCGTGTACAGGAGCAGGCTGCTCTGCGTCTGGTTGTGGACGTGGGTCACGCCCTCGGAGAAGCGGTGACATCCGTCGATCTGCGGGTTGGAGACCGTCTCGACGATCCTGAGACCGTTGCTCGCCACGATCTGTCCGGACGCCTGGTCCTGGCAGGCGCTGAGCGCGAGGCCGAGCAACGTGACGCCGATGAGCGCGGCCAGCGAGCGTGGAGAAGGCATGGGGCCTCCCGGGGTACGGGGTTTGCCGGGCACGTCGCCCTTCTTTCACTATTCGCCAGGTCCGATGGGCCCGCACGGTGAGGCAGTCGTCCGACGAGCCGGTGACGGATCCCGGACCTACGCTGATCAAGGGGGGCGTTCGGGTGAATCGCACACCGGAAGGGGCGCCCCGATGGACGACTACCCGCTGATCGAGAACCACGGTCTCATCGGCGATCTGCAGACCGCGGCGCTGGTGACCACCGAGGGCGTGGTCGACTGGTTCTGTTCCCCACGGTTCGACTCGCCGAGTGTCTTCGGGGCGCTCCTGGACAAGGAGAAGGGCGGGCACTGCACGGTCCGGCCGGCCCACCAGACCCATGCCACCAAGCAGTTGTACCTGCCCGACACGGCGGTCCTGGTGACCCGGTTCATGACCGAGGCGGGCGCGGGTGAAGTACTCGACTTCATGCCCGTCACGGGTACGGAGGCCACCCCCCGCCACCGGCTGGTCCGCCTGGTCCGCTGTGTGCGCGGCAGCATGACGTTCCAGGTGGCGATCGCCCCGCGGTTCGACTACGGCCGTAAGAAGCACCAGTTGCACATCACCCCGAACGGAGCGGTCTTCGCCGCAGAGGACGGCACCGAACTCACCGTGCACCCCATCCGCGAACCGGAGGACGAGCGGCTCGTGGACCTCCTCACGGACCGGGACGCCGACCTGCACCTCACGCTGACCCTGCGGGCCGGCCAGCACCGCGGGCTGGTTCTGGAGATGGGCGCCGGGGGTCCGCCCGCGCAGCTCCGACTCGACGACTACCAACGGCTCTTCGACGAGACCGTGGCGTTCTGGCGCTCATGGCTGGCGCAGTCGCGGTACACCGGGCGCTGGCGGGAGGTGGTGGAGCGTTCCGCGATCACGCTGAAGCTCATGACCTTCGCGCCCAGCGGCGCCGTGGTGGCCGCCCCGACGACGGCCCTCCCGGAGCAACTGGGCGGCGAACGCAACTGGGACTACCGCTTCACCTGGATCCGGGACGCGTCCTTCTCCGTGTACGCCCTGCTGGGGCTGGGCTTCACCGACGAGGCCCGGAGGTTCATCGTCTGGCTGAGCGACCGGGTCAAGGAGCGGGCCGGCAGCGGCGGGACCACGGGCCCGCTCAACATCATGTACAAGGTCGACGGCTCCTCCGAACTGGACGAGCAGATCCTCGACCACTGGGAGGGCTACGCGGGCTCAGCGCCGGTGCGGATCGGCAACGGCGCCGCGACGCAGCTCCAACTCGACATCTACGGCGAGGCGCTGGACAGCATCTACTTCGCGCACCGGCACGGCTTCCAGGTCGGGCACGGGGGGTGGACCTCGATCCGGGCGGACCTGGACTGGCTGGCCGACCACTGGGACCAGGCGGAGGAGGGCATCTGGGAGACCCGCGGCGGTCGGCGGGACTTCACCTACGGGCGTGTCATGTCGTGGGTGGCGTTCGACCGCGCCCTGCGACTCGCCGAGTCGAAGGGGTGGCCGTCGGCGTCCGGACGCTGGCACGCCGAGCGGGACGCCGTCTACGAACAGGTCATGGCCAAGGGCTGGAGCGAGGAACGCCAGGCCTTCGTCCAGCACTACGGCGGTGACGTACTGGACTCCTCGCTGCTGCGCATGGCGACGGTCGGGTTCCTCACCCCCGAGGATCCGATGTGGGCGTCGACCCTGGACGCCATGGAGCAGGAACTGGTCAGCGACAGTCTGGTCTACCGCTACAACCCCGAGGCCTCCCCCGACGGCCTGCGCGGCTCGGAGGGCACCTTCTCGCTGTGCACGTTCATGTACGTCGATGCCCTGGCGCGCGCGGGACGGACGACCAGGGCGAGGCTGGTGTTCGAGAAGATGATGGGGTACGCCAACCATCTGGGCCTGTACTCCGAGGAGATCGACCCGACAGGCCGTCAACTCGGCAACTTCCCCCAGGCGTTCACCCACCTCGCGCTGATCGACTCGGCCCTCACCCTCAATGCGGCTCTCGAACGGCGTTGAGGCCGGGGCGAGGCAGGGACGCTGCGCCGTGCTCCAGACGACGACGGCCGACGCGACCACCCCGACCGCCGGCACCCGGGCCCCGGCTCCGGCTCCGGCCCCGGCTCCGGCTCCGGCTCCGGCCCCGGCCCCGGCCCCGGAGGGCCGCCGTCGCGGTGCTCGCCGTCATCACCCTGTTCATCACCCACAGGGGCGCACGTCATGTGTGCAGCAGGTGCCCGCCTACCGGAAGTACCGGTCCCGGCCCTGGTAAGGCGAAGGACGCGGTCAGCCGTCGCGGACGCCTGCCGCGTTCCGCTCCGCCCGCAGTGAGGTCGGTCAGCCGCCGGTCGCGAAGCCCGGGAAGAGCGTCATCCCGCCGTCGACGTAGAGGGTCGTGCCCACGACGTAGTCCATGAGGTCGGAGGCGAGGCCGACGACGGCGTGGGCGATGTCCTCGGGGTCACCGATCCGCTTGTAGGGGATCAGCCGCATGAGGTCCTCCTGCGCCTGAGGCGTCTCCCAGGCGCTGCGGTTGATGGGAGTCTTGATGGCTCCCGGGGCGACCGCGTTCACCCGGATCCGCTTCGGGGCCAGTTCCTGGGCCAGGGTCGCCATCATCATCTGTACGCCGCCCTTGGACGAGGCGTAGTTGACGTGACCGGCCCAGGGGATGATCTGGTGGACCGAGCTCATGCAGATGATCTTCCCGGCGGCGCACGACACCTCGGGGACGATGCCACGGCGCAGGAACTCCTTGGTCGCCTCGCGTGCGCAGAGGAACTGCCCGGTGAGGTTGACGTCCAGGACCTTCTGCCACTGGGCGAGGGACATCTCCGTGACCGGCGCGTCCCGCTGCAGTCCCGCGTTGGCCACCAGGATGTCGATCGTGCCGAACTCCTGGACCATCCGGTCCATCATGGCGACGACCTGGTCCTCCTGGGACACGTCCGCCTCGTGGGCGGCCGCCCGGACCCCGAATCCGGTGATCTCCTCGACCACCTTCTCGGCGTCCTCACGGCCGGCCACGTAGTTCACCACGACATCGGCCCCCGCACGGCCGAGGGCGACGGCCGTCGCCCTGCCGATTCCGGAGTTCGCGCCGGTCACCAGCGCCTTCTGCCCCCTCAGCAGGTGGGCGGGGACGACGACCCGGGGAGCACCCTCGGTGGAACTCACGATGCCCTGCTCCTCCACTGCGCGCCCGCTTCCGCCGGGCCCGTGGCCCGGATGCCAGGGCATCAGACAAGCACCGCCGAGGTGGGCCGGCCTACCGGAGCGGGCCGCGTTGCGCTGCCCGGCTGAGGATGTTCGCCCGGTCGGAGTCCGGGGTGCCGGCGCAGGCCGGCCCAACCGCTCCAGCAGGTGGTCGCACCACCAGCACGTCGAGCCCTATGGGGTGCTTGCCGTGAGGTGCCTGGTCGTCACGGCGGTCTGCCTCGTACGGCGTGCACGCCACCCGGGCAGCGGGACGGCCGAGGGGGCCGCCACGCCCGGCGCGGGATGAGCGCCCGTCACACGGGCCCGGCAGGCCGGCCCGGTCGGCGGGGGACCGTCGTGCCCCCGTACGGGCCGGTCCGTCGCGGTCGCTTCGTGGTCGGGCACCCAGAAACGATAGAAAGGGAATATGAGCGAAGATTCGGGTCGATCCGGGCAGGACGCGTCTGACGCGTCCGCGCGGACCCGTCGGCCCGGTCGGCCCCGTCCGGGGGGAAGAGCATGGCGCTCGGGCTCGCTGCTGAACGTGCACAGCCTCGCCGGCCAGGTCTTCCTGCTCCAGCTCGCGGTCGTACTGCTGCTCGTCGCCGCCGCCCTGGTGGCGCTCGTGGTGCAGGCTCAGCGCGACGTCATGGCGGACGCCCGGCACCGGACGCTCGCCACGGCACAGACGTTCGCGCACTCGCCGGGCATCGTGGCGGCACTGAAGAGCGCGCACCCGAGCGTGGTGCTGCAGCCGCACGCCGAGGCGGCCCGCAAGGCCGCGGGCGTCGACGCCATCATCGTGTACGGGCTGAACGGGATCACCCTCACCCACAGCGACCCGCACCAGATCGGGAAGCGCGTCATCGGGCCGTACGCGGAGGCGGCCAGCGGCAAGCCCTTCACCAGCACGTTCAAGGGCTCCCTGGGGCTCTCCGTGGTCTCGGCGGTTCCGGTCAAGGGCCCCGACGGCTCGGTCCTCGCCATCGTCTCCGTGCCCGTCACGGTCGAGAGGGTGCAGCACCGGGTGAACCGCCAGCTGCCGGTCCTCTTCGGCGGCGCGGCCGTAGCCCTGGTCGTCGCCGCGGGAGGGGCGGGCCTGGTGAGCCGGCGGTTGCGGCGGCAGACCCATGGCCTGGGGGCGGCGGAGATGACCCGGATGTACGAGCACCACGACGCGGTGCTGCACGCGGTGCGGGAAGGGGTGCTGATCGTCGGCGGGGACAGCCGGCTGCTGCTGGCCAACGACGAGGCACGACGGCTCCTGGACCTGCCGGCGGACGCGGAGGGACGCGACATCGCCGAGCTGGGACTGGACGAGGGCCTCGCCGGGCTGCTGGCCTCCGACCGCCCCGCCACCGACGAGGTCTACCTGGCGGCCGACCGGCTGCTCGCGGTCAGCAAGCGGCTCACCGCACCGCACGGACCGGTCGGCAGCGTGGTGACGCTCCGGGACACCACCGAGCTGATGGCCATCACCGGCCGGGCGGAGATGGCGCGCGAACGGTTGCAGTCGCTCTACGACGCCGGGCTGCGCATCGGCACCGCGCTCGATGTGAAGCACACGGCCGAGGAGCTGGCCCAGGTGGCGGTGGTCCGGTTCGCCGACGTCGTCACCGTCGATCTGCTGGACCCGGTCCTGCGCGGCGAGGAGTCCTCCGCCGCGACCGCCGGGATCACCGAGCTGCGCCGCAGCGCCGTCGCCGGTCTCGATGCGGACCATCCCCTCCACCACGTGCGCGAGCTGATCCGGTTCGTCCCGGCCCACCCCGTCTCCACGGCGCTGGCCGAGGGCCGGCCGGTCCTGATCCGGGACCTGAACGCCTCCGACACCTGGCAGGCCCAGGAACCCGAACGTGCCCGGCGGATCCTCGCTCACGGCATCCACTCCATGCTCGCGGTTCCCCTGCGAGCCCGGGGCGTGGTGCTCGGAGTGGTCGACTTCTGGCGCGCGCAGGGATCCCCGGCGTTCGAGGACGAGGACGTCTCCTTCGCCGAGGAGTTGGCGGCCCGGGCGGCGGTGTGCATCGACAACGCCCGCCGCTACACCCGCGAACACACCATGGCCGTCACCCTGCAGCACAGCCTGCTGCCCCGCGCGCTGCCCGAGCAGTCCGCCCTCGACGTGGCCTACCGCTACCTGCCGGCCCAGGCCGGGGTGGGCGGGGACTGGTTCGACGTCATCCCGCTGTCCGGCACCCGGGTGGCACTGGTCGTGGGCGATGTCGTCGGCCACGGGCTGCACGCAGCGGCGACCATGGGCCGGCTGCGCACCGCCGTGCACAACTTCGCCGGCCTGGACATGCCCGTGGAGGAGCTGCTGGGCCGGCTGGACGAGCTGGTGGCGCAGATCGACGCCGAGGAGGCCGCCGCCGCCGAGGACGGACAGGCGGCGGTCACCGGCGCGACCTGCCAGTACGCGGTCTACGACCCCACCTCCGGGCGGCTGGCCATCGCGACGGCCGGCCATCCGGGACCGGCGGTGGTGCGGCCCGACGGGACCGTCGAATTCCCCGAGCTGCCCGTCTCCCCGCCCCTGGGCCTCGGCGCCGGACTGCCCGTCGAGACCGCCGAGCTCGTCGTGCCCGAGGGTTCCCGGCTGGTGCTGTACACCGACGGGCTGATCGAGGACCGCACCCGGGACCTGGACGCCGGGCTGCGGGCGCTGCGTGATGCCCTGACAGGGCCCGCCCGCACACCGGAGGCCACCTGCGCGACGGTGATGGCGGCCATGCTGTCCGACCGCCCCAGGGACGACATCGCGCTGCTGGTGGCCCGTACGCGCCGGCTCGGGCCGGAGGAGTGCGCGGAGTGGGACGTCGCCCGTGACCCGGCCGCGGTGGCCCCGGTGCGCGCCGCCTGCGCCCGCCGACTGACGGAGTGGGGGCTGGAGGAGGTCGTCTTCACCGCCGAACTCATCCTCAGCGAGCTCATCACCAACGCCGTCCGCTACGGCGCCGAGCCCATCGCCGTCCGGCTGCTCCGCACGATGCCGAGCAGCGGCACCGCCGCGGGCACCCTGATCATCGAGGTCTCCGACGGCAGCAGCACCTCGCCGCGGCTGCGCCGGGCGAAGGTCACCGACGAGGGCGGCCGCGGGCTCTTCCTGGTCGCACGCTTCGCCGAACGCTGGGGCACCCGCTACACGCCCACCGGCAAGGTCATCTGGGCCGAACAGTCCCTGCACCACGGCGCCACGCCGGAGGCCGAAGGACTCGGCGAGATCCTGCTCGGCCAATGGGACGACACGGAGATGTGAGCCGAACGGGTACGTCCTGCCCCCCTCTCGGCGGGCACGGAGCCCACCGGCAGGGGCGCGGCCGGGGCCGGGCGTGCGGAAGCCGCGTACTGCCGCGGAAAGACGCTGATCGCAGCCCTCCCGGACGACATTCCGCCCCGGAGACAGCCGGGTACCCTGGCCTCGATGACCACTTCGTCGGCGCAGTGGACCCGAGGAAGCCGGGAGGCGCGGCGGAAGGCCCGCGGCTCCGGACCCGACGGTGCTGCCGGCAGCCCGTCGAGGTGACCGCCTGGTTCCCCCCACATCCGGGAGCAGCCGTGACTACACCGTGTGCCCGAGCAGCGGCGGTCTTCGGCTGCACCGCTCTCGTGGCACTGGGCCTGAGCGCATGCGAACACCCGTCGCCCGCCAAGCTCACGAAACCGTCGGTGGCCACGTCCGCCGGAAACGTCGGCGGCATGCACGCGCTGATCGACGCGGCGAAACAGGAGGGCGCACTCAGGACGATCGCGCTGCCGCGTGACTGGGCCAACTACGGCGGCCTGATCAACGGCTTCCAGAAGAAGTACGGGATCAGGGTCACGGACGAGGATCCGCTGGGCCACAGCGAGGACGAGATCGACGCCCTGAGGAAGCGGGGCAACGGGCCCACGGCGCCGGACGTGATCGACGTGGGCGATACGTTCGCGCGCAAAGCCGCGGCGCAGAACCTGCTCGCGCCGTACAAGGTGGCCGCCTACGACTCGATCCCCGACACCCAGAAGGACGCCCAGGCCCGCTGGTCCAACAACTACGGGGGCTACATCTCCATCGGCTGCGACGCCAACCGGGTCAGTCCCTGTCCGGAGACCTTCACCGATCTGCTGAAGCCCCGCTACAAGGGCAAGGTCGCGCTCGAAGGCGACCCGCGCCGGTCGGCCACCGCCTTCGACAGTGTCTACGCGGCCGCGCTGGCGAACAACGGGTCGTTCGACAACATCCAGCCCGGTCTCGACTTCTTCGCCCAACTCCACAGGATCGGCAACTTCAACCCGCTCAGTTCCACCTCGGCGACGGTCGCGGACGGCCGGACCCCCATCAGCATCAACTGGGACTACATCAACCTCCACTACGCCGACCAGCTTCGCGGCAAGGGGGTGAACTGGCAGGTCGCGATCCCCTTCGACGGCAGCTTCGCCCAGTACTTCGCGCTGGCGGTCAACAAGAACGCCCCGCACCCGGCGGCCGCCCGCCTCTGGCAGGAGTACCTCTTCAGCCCAGAGGGCCAGAACCTCCGGCTGCGCGCCTACGCCCGCCCGGTGCTCATGGACGCCATGCGGAAGGACGGCACCCTCGACGAGGCCGCCGCCGCACGACTGCCGACGGTGGAGGGAACACCGCAGTTCCCGACGGACGCGCAACTGGAGAGGGCGAGGAAGACGGTCAACGAGGGCTGGGCGAAGGCCGTCTCCGGCTAGCCGGGGCGGGCCCCGCCAAGCCGTTCTTGGTTGTCGAGTCGGCTCAATTCAGGGGTGAAATCCTTTTCAGACGCAGGGTAGGGTGGGGTCAACCACGGCTGAAAGGATGCGCACTCAGGTGGTGACGATCCATGACGTGGCGCGAGCCGCCGGGGTGTCCCCGGCGACGGTCTCGCGCGTCTTCAACGGCGGCAACGTCACGCCGGAACGCGTCCTGTCCGTCCAGCAGGCCGCCGCGGCCCTCGGCTTCGCGCCCAACCGGGTGGCCCGGTCGCTGCGCAAGCAGCGCTCCAGCGTGATCGCCCTGATCATCCCGGACATCGAGAACCCGTTCTTCACGTCGCTCGCCCGCGGGGTCGAGGACGCCGCGCAGCGCACCAGCTTCTCGGTCGTGCTGTGCAACTCCGACGAGGACACCGACAAGGAACGCCGGTATCTGGAGGTCGCCCTCGGCGAGCAGATGGCGGGGGTGATCGTCGCCGCGGCCTCGCAGGACGAGACGGACCTGGCGCCGCTGCTCGCCCGGAGCGTGCCGGTGGTGGCCGTGGACCGCCGGCCGCACGCGGCCGAGGTGGACGCGGTGCAGGTGGACAACGTCCACGGCGGCGAGGTGGCCACCCGTCATCTGCTGCAGGCCGGCTACCGCAGGATCGCCTGCATCACCGGTCCGCGGGGCGCCTCCACCTCCGAGGAGCGCCTGGCCGGGTATCGCATGGCGCTCAACTCCGCGCGCGAGACCACCCCGGACGCCGACGCCTACGTACGGCACGCCGACTTCCGGGTCGAGGGCGGCCGGGCCGCGATGCGCGAGCTGCTGGCGCTCTCCGAGCCGCCGGACGCCGTGTTCGTCGCCAACAACCTCATGACGATCGGTGTCCTGGACGCGCTGCGCGAGGTCGGGCGCACTCCCCCGTCCCTCGGTGTGCTGTCGTTCGGTGACGTGCCGTGGGCGTCGCTGCTGCGGCCGTCCCTGACCACCGTGGAGCTGCCCTCGTACGAGCTGGGCCGGACCGCTGCCGATCTGCTGCTACAGCGCATCGAGGGCAGGCCGTCGCCGCTGCAGACCGTGGTGCTGCGCACCAGGCTCCAGGTGCGCGAGAGCACCGCCGGGCCGTGAACCGGCCCGGCACACGAAGGGCGCGGTACCGGTCGGGTGACCGGTACCGCGCCCTTTTCGTGGGCCCTTCACCGCCGCACGCCCGGGCCCACGGCCCGGAGCTACTTCAGTCCGGACGTCTTGACCGACTCCACGATCTGCCGCTGGAAGACGAAGAACAGCACCAGCATGGGCAGTGCCGCGACCGTGGCCGCCGCCAGGATGTAGTTCCAGTTGGAGGTGTACTGGTTCTGGAACGAGGCGATGCCGAGCTGGACCACCGTCAGGGACTGGTCGTTGGTGGCGACCAGCGGCCAGACGAAGGCGTTCCAGTTGGCGAGGAAGAAGAAGATCGCCAGGGCCGAGAGGATGGGCCGGGACATCGGCAGGACGATGTTCCAGTACACCCGCCAGTGGCCGCAGCCGTCGACGATCGCCGCCTCCTCCAGTTCCCTGGGCATCCCCAGGTAGAACTGGCGCAGCAGGAAGATCCCGAAGGCGTTGAAGACGGCCGGGACGATCAGGCCGGCGTAGCTGTTGAGCAGGCCCAGCTCACGGGCGACCAGGAACAGCGGGATCAGCACGACCGGGGCCGTGACCAGCAGGGTGGCGAAGATCGCGCCGAAGAGCTTCTCCCGGCCCGGGAAGCGCAGCCGCGCGAGCGCGTAGGCGGCCATGGAGTGGAAGAACAGCGCCGCCACGGTGATCACCGCGGAGATGAAGAAGCTGTTCCAGAGGTAGCGGGCGAAGGGCACTTCGGTGAAGACATAGACGAAGTTGTCGAAGGTGAAGTCCTTCGGGATCAGGCTTCCGTCGGTGACGGTGGCCCGGGTCTTGAAGGACGACATGACCATCCACAGCACCGGGAAGACGCTGACCAGGGAGAGGACGACGGCCAGGGCCGTGAGTCCCGCGCGCTTGGAGAGCGGCCGGCGCCGGCCCGTCCGGGTCGTCAGGGCGTCACTCGCCATCGTCGAACCTCCCGCCTCTCGTGAACTTGAAGATGACGGCGGAGATCACGAGCATGATCAGCACCAGGAACGAGCCCATGGCCGACGCGTAGCCGAACTCGCCGAATCCGAAGGCCTGCTGGTAGATGTAGAAGATCGCCAGGGAAGTGCCGTTGGCGGGGCCGCCGTTGGTCAGGACGAAGATCAGGTCGAGGCCTCCGGTGACGGCGGCGACCGTCGACATCAGCAGGACGAAGAAGCTGGTGGGGCGCAGCAGCGGCCAGGTGATGGTGCGGAAGGTGGTCCACGGTCCCGCGCCGTCCAGCTTCGCCGCCTCGTAGAACTCCTTGGGGATCTCCTGCAGTCCCGCCAGGAAGATGATCATGTAGTAGCCCATCATCACCCAGACCATGACGGCGATGACACAGCCGAGGGCCAGCGAGGGGCTGCCGAGCCAGGACCTGCCGTCGAGACCGGCGGCCCGCATGGCCCGGTTGACCGCGCCCGTCTGCTCGTCGAGCAGGAACTTCCACAGCACGCCGACCACCACGAGGCTGATCACGTACGGCAGGAAGAGAGCGGTGCGGTAGACGCCGACGCCGGGCAGCTTCTGCTTCACCAACAGGCCGAGGCCGAGGCTCACGCAGAACAGGACGGGGACGAGGATCACGACGTACTCGCCGGTGATCTTCATCGAGTCCCAGAACAGCGGGTCGTGCATCATCCGCCGGTAGTTGCCGAGCCCGATCCACTGGTACGAGCCGAAGCCACTGACCTGGAAGAAGCTCAGCGCGATGGAGAGCACCATCGGGATCGCGACGAAGACGAGGAGCCCGAGCACGTCGGGGGCGAGGAAGAGGCCCGCGGCCAGCCATTCGCGGTGCCTGCGGCTGAGTCCCGGCGCCTTCGCGGAGGCGGGTGCCGGTGCCGGGACGGCGGTCCGCCGGCCCTGTGGTGCGGCGACGCTGCTCATATCAGGCTCGCCCCCTTGTAGCTGTTGGTGTAGGCAGCGATGGACCGGGCGGCTCTCTCCGCCTCGCCGGCGACCCCGCGGCCGGCGAGCATGGTGCCCTGGATGGCGTCGGAGACCGCCTTGTAGACGACCGGCGGGTAACGCGGCTCGGCGCGCCCGCCCGGGAAGATCTCGTCCTTGAACTTCTTCATGATCTCGGAGTCGTAGCCGCCCTTGGCGGCGCCCCGCTCCAGGGCGCTGGCGCGCGGCGCCACGTCGGACTTGGCGCCGACGCACCAGTCGACCATCCGGTTGATCGAGTCGTCCTTCATGGAGCCGAGCGCCCAGACGCAGAACTCGGCCGCCGCCTCGGGGTTGCGGCCCTGGGCGTTGGCACAGAAGGACCAGCCGCCGAGCGTGGTGACGTACTTGCCGCCCGGCGGGACGGGCAGTTTGAAGACGCCGTAGCGGTACTTGGGCGCGAACGCCTTGAAGCTGGAGACGTTCCAGATGCCCTGCTGCCACATGGCGACGTTGCCGCCCTTGAAGCCGCCGATCACATCGTCGGCGGCGGGCACGGTGCGCGGGGCGATGCCGTGGCGTACGGCGTCCTGCCACAGCGCGAGGGCCTGGCGGGTGGCCCTGGAGTCGAAGACGACCTCGCCCCGGTGGTCCATGACGTCGCCGCCGCCCTGCCACATCCACGGGTACCAGGTGAAGTTCTGGTAGTAGCCGGGCTGGGTCTCGAAGACCAAACCCGCCCGGGTCCTGGTGCGCAGCTTGTCGCCGATGTCGAGCATCTGGTCCCAGGTGGCGGGGATGTCGGCCTCGGACAGGCCGGCCTTCTCCCACACGTCCTGGGCGTAGAACATGGCCAGGGGCTCGATCTCCATGGGGAGGGCGTAGACCTTGCCGCCGACCTTGCGGCTGTCGAGTGCGGAGCCGTAGTCGTCGATGGCGGCCTGGTCCATGTGCGGGGAGAGGTCGGCGAGGACACCGCCGTTGTAGTAGCGCAGGAAGTCGCCGGGCGACAGCAGGAAGATGTCGGGGCCCTCGCCGGTGGCGAAGGCGGACGGGAGCTTGAAGCCGTTGAGGTAGGTGGGCTGGGGCAGGTAGACGAGGTCGATCCGCTGCTTGTGGGTGCGGTTCCAGGCGGCGACCATGTCCACGAACCACTTGGACTGGGCGTTGACCGCAGGGTCGGGCGAGCGCTGGGGGCCGTAGAAGTTCCAGAACTGGAGGTTGCCCCCCTTCGCCTGTGCCGTGCCGCAACCGGTGAGCAGGGCCGGGGAGGCGAGGGCCGCGCCGGTGCCCGCCGCAGCGGTGAGGAAGCGGCGGCGTGACGTGGTGGCCGGGCGCCCGGCGTCGTTGCCGTGCTGGAGCATGCGTGCGCTCCTGTCGGAGTCGGATGGGCCGAATGAAGAGCGGGGGGTGGCGGACGGAGAAGAGGGGTGCCGGTCAGTCGACCTCGAGGGTCAGCAGGTCCGGCGTGGTGGGGCGGGCGGCCGGACCGGGGGCGTCCAGGTAGAAGAGCGAGGTGCTGGCGATGTCGTCGCTGGTGTGCCGGTAGCGGTGCGGCAGACCGTTGCCCTGGCCGGGGCCGATGCCGAGGCTCTGGACGGTGACGCGCAGGTTCTCGGAGAAGCGGACGGGGTCGAGGATGTGCCAGCGGTACATCCCGAACCGCTGCTGGCTGCGGTAGAGCCCGTCGGGGCGCAGGACCTGGTTCAGGCCCAGGTAGGGGGTGGTGTAGGGGGTGTAGCCCTGCCCGGGGACGTCGAAGTTCCAGGCGCCGCCGAAGTAGTCCTCGGTGCCGGTGCCGCAGATCGTCGGGAACTCCTCGTCGCCGTCGAGGTAGAACTTGAACTCGCCCTCGCCCCACCAGCCGGGGCTGTTGACGCCCCAGGCGAGGTAGGTGCCGACATAGCTGCCGGCTCCGGTGACCCCGTCGAGCAGGGTGTGCACCTCGCCGCAGGGCACCGGGTGGCTGCGCCGCCACTGCGCGTGGAAGTAGGTGGCGTCGTCGGCGACCTCGTCCAGCTCGTAGTCGACCTGGTAGTAGAGGGTGACCTTCTCGGCGGTCAGGTTCTCCAGGGTGACGCGTGCGCGGCGGCGGAACGGCATGGGCCAGTACGCGTTGAAGCCGCCGTTGGGGTTGGCGGCGACGGGCACGGACGACACCTGGCTGAAGGTGTTCCAGCCGTTGCAGAAGAAGTCGCCGAGCGGGACCTCCACGGCCGGATCCGCCTCGTCCTCCCAGTACATCCGGAGCAGGGTGCCCCGCCAGGCGGTGTGCGGGTCGGTGGTGCACCACAGGTGGCGGACGGTGCCCGGCCCCTCGATGTCGGCGAGCACCGCGGTGTCGCCCGCGGCGATGTCGATGCTCGGGGAGATCTTCCAGCCCGGCCCCAGCCTGCTCGCCGCGACCGCTCCGGTGCCCTCGGTGGCCCGGCCGCCGCCGGACCTGGCCCCGGTGAGGTTCTCGGCGCTGATGGAACGGCTCACGGCACGGCTCCCGCGGGAGATGCCGTCGAGTCCAAAGGTCGTCATCGTGATGTGTGCCTTCATGGGTGGGTGCGGGGCGGGCCCGGAACCGGGCCGCGCGACCCTGTGAAATCCATTTCAGCGAAAAGTAGGGCCGACCCCAGGGGGTGTCAAGGGGTGAGATCCCAGCGCACTCCATCGACTGCACGCTGACCGGTATATCCGTACTGTGCCGCTCTGTTCAGCCGGAAAGCTCCCTGCCGCGCGGCCTCTTGACGCTGAAATCGATTTCTGCCAGCGTGCTCGTCATGCCTCGCAACGCAGTCATCGGTGTGGACATCGGCACATCGAGCAGCAAGGGGGTCCTCGTCGGTCTCGACGGCACCCTGATCCGCTCGGCCGTGCGGGAGCACACCCCGAGCAGGCCGGGCCCCGGCCGCTTCGAAATGGACGCCTCCGTGTGGTGGCGCGAATTCACCGAGCTCGCTTCGGAGTTGACCGCGGCGCACGACACCGCCGTGCTCGCCGTCGGGGTCAGCGGCATGGGCCCCTGCGTGCTGCTCACCGACGAGCACGACACACCGCTGCGCCCCGCGATCCTCTACGGCGTCGACACCCGCTCGGTCCGCCAGATCCGCCGGATCGAGGAACGGCTCGGCGCCGAGGAGGTCATCCGCCGGGGCGGCTCCGCGCTCACCACCCAGGCCGCCGGGCCGAAGATCGCCTGGGTCGCCGAGGAGGAACCCGAGCGGTACGCCCGGGCCCGGCGGCTGTACATGCCCAGCTCCTGGCTGGTCCGCAGGCTCACCGGCGCCTATGTGCTGGACCACCACTCGGCCAGCCAGTGCACCCCGCTGTACGACACACTCGCGGGCGAGTGGTTCGGCCCCTGGGCCGCTGAGGTGGCCCCCGGCATCGAACTGCCGCCGCTGCGCTGGTCCGGCGAGGCGGCCGGCACGGTCACGGCCGAGGCCGCCGCCGCGACGGGCCTGCCCGCCGGGATCCCCGTCACCACCGGCACCATCGACGCCTGGGCCGAGGCCCTCAGCGTCGGTGCGCAGCACACCGGTGACCTGATGCTCATGTATGGCACGACCATGTTCCTGATCCACACCGTGCCCAAGCCGCTCACCAGCCCGTCGCTGTGGGGCACGGTCGGCGCACTGCCCGGCACCCGCAACCTGGCCGGCGGCATGGCCACCTCCGGTGCGGTCACCAACTGGCTGCGCGATCTGTTCGCCGCCGGCGACCACGCCGAACTGACCCGCCTGGCCGCCGAGTCGGGGCCCGGCGCGGGCGGGCTGTTGATGCTCCCCTACTTCTCCGGCGAGCGCACGCCGATCATGGACCCGGACGCCCGCGGGGTGATCGCCGGGCTCACGCTGTCCCACACCCGCGGCGACCTCTACCGCGCCGCGCTGGAGGCCACCGGGTTCGGGGTACGCCACAACATCGAGGTCATCGAGGAGGCGGGCGGCGACATCCGCCGCGTGGTCGCCGTCGGCGGCGGCACCCAGGGCGCCCTGTGGACCCAGATCGTCTCCGACATCACCGGCCGGCCGCAGGAGGTGCGCACCACCACCATCGGCGCCAGTTACGGCGGCGCGCTGCTCGCGGCGCAGCTCCTCGGGGACGCCGGCATCGACGACTGGAACCCGGTGCGGCGGACGGTGACACCGCGCGCGGAGCACCGGCGGCGCTACGACGAGCTGTACCGCCTGTACCGGCGGCTGTACCGGGAGACCTCAGCGACCGTTCACGCGCTGGCGCCGCTGCAGGAGCGCTGAGCCCCTCCGCGTCCAGGCCAAGGGGCGGAGCCCCTTGGCCCATCCCCCCTGCCCACCCACCACCTGACTCTGTCGACCGGCGGGTGGCCGTCACACGCACACCAACGGAGATCGCATGACCACGTACACCCTGCCCGTGCCCAGCCGGCCGGCCCCCGCCGAGCCGCACACCGTCTACACCGTGGCCAGCGGTGACCTGCGCCCCGCCGCCAACATCACCTGCTGGCCGACCCAGGAGAAGCTGGAGAAGGACCTCACCGCCGCACTGACCGACCTCGGCCGGCAGGTCCGCCGCGGCCACCCCTTCGACGCGGCCAAGGGACACGGCTTCATCGACAGTCAGCGCGCCGGCATCGAGGTGTTCAAGACCCTGCCGAAGGACGCGCCGCTGATCGTCGTGGAGGGCGTCTGGCAGTACAGCCACCACATCCTGGCCGGGCTGCGCGACCACCGGGGCCCGATCCTGGTGGTGGCCAACTGGAGCGGCGAATTCCCCGGCCTTGTGGGCCTGTTGAACCTCGCCGGCAGCCTGACCAAGGCCGGGCGCGAGTACTCCGTGCTGTGGAGCGCCGACTTCACGGACGAGTGGGCCCGCGAGGGCCTGCGCACCTGGCTGGAGACCGGCACCCTCACCCACGACACCGGCCACGTCCGGCCGTTGCCGCCCCTGCCCGAGGACCCCGAGACCGAACTCGGCGTGGCCCTCGCCCGGCAGCTGCGCGAGGAGAAGGCGATCATCGGCGTCTTCGACGAGGGCTGCATGGGCATGTACAACGCCATCATCGACGACGAGTTCCTCAACCCGCTCGGCATCTACAAGGAGCGGCTGTCGCAGAGTGCCCTGGTCGCCGAGATGAACAAGGTCACCGACGAGGAGGCGCAGGCGGTCCGTGCCTGGCTCGACCACGCCGGCATGCGGTTCCACACCGGCACCGACGAGGCCACCGAGCTCACCGACGCCCAGTTGCTCAGCCAGTTCAAGATGTACATAGCCGCGCTGCGCATCGCCGACGACTTCGGGCTCGACGCGGTCGGCATCCAGTACCAGCAGGGCCTGAAGGACACCGTCCCGGCCAGCGACCTCGCCGAGGGGCTGCTCAACAACGTCCAGCGCCCGCCGGTGTTCAGCCGTGACGGCGCCCGCGAGCTGTACGCCGGCGCGCCGCTGCCGCACTTCAACGAGGTGGACGAGGGGGTCGCCGTCGACTCCCTGGTCACGAACCGCATCTGGACGGCCATGGGCCTCGACCCGGCCACCACGCTGCACGACATCCGCTGGGGCGAGGAGTACGACGGCCGGTTCGTGTGGGTCTTCGAGATCTCCGGCTCGGTGCCCGCCTCCCACAACGGCGGCTACCACAAGTCGTACAGCATGCGGCAGCCCCCGATGTACTTCCCGCTCGGCGGCGGCACGCTCAGCGGCGTCTCCAAGCCCGGCGAGATCGTCTGGTCGCGGGTCTTCCTGATGGACGGCCGGCTGCACGTCGACCTCGGCCGGGCCACGGCGATCGAGCTGCCGGAGGAGGAGACCCGGCGCCGGCTGGCGGCCACCACCCCGCAGTGGCCGATCATGCACGCGGTACTGCACGGCGTGAGCCGCGACCAGTTCATGGCCCGCCACCGCGCCAACCACCTGAACGTGGCCTACGCCCCGGACGCGGCCACGGCCGACAAGGCGCTGCGCGCCAAGGCCGCCCTCTTCGCCGAGCTGGGCGTCGAGGTCCACTTGTGCGGGGACGTGACGCTGTAGCCGGCGAGCGGCCCCGCCGGTGGCGCGCCTGGACAAGCTGACCAATACCTCACGGGGCACGAGTAGTTCAGCATGCCCCGGTGCACGACGGTCCACCCGGCGCCGACGGTCCCGGCGGCCCGAGCCGCCGACCGGTGCTCGCCGCCGGTGCGGGCACGGCGGCGGCCCCGTCGCTCGTGGGCGCGCCAAGGCGGCCGTCGCTCATGGGTGCCGGCGCGGGTCGGGTCGGGCCGCCGGGCGGGGAAGGTCGATGGAACGGTTTTCCTCGATCACCCGGTAGCCCACGCCGGTGTACAGGTTCATCGCCACCTCGTTGCCGCCCCACACCGTGAACATCAGTACCGAGTCGCCGGCTGCCAGGGTCGCCCGTTCGCCGACCGCCATCGCGGCCCGCCCGTATCCTTTGCCGCGGTGCCGCTCCTCGACGTGCAGCGAGTAGCCGTAGGTGACCCCCGGCAGGAACCCGTGCTTCAGCCAGCCGGTGCCGATCCGCTCCCCCGCCGCCTCGAGCACCAGGAACGTGTTGTCGGGCGTCGCCAGGCCGTCGGTAATCAGCTTCGCGAAGTCGCGGTCGGACTTGCGTTCCGCCTCCTCGGGACCGAGGACTCCCGACCGGATGATGTCGTCGGTGTAGGCGGCCTTCTCGGCGGCGAGCCAAGCGGGATACTCGGCCTGTGCCATCGGCCGTGCGGTGACGCCGTCGAGTGGTTCCGGCAGGGAGCCGACGCGCCGCGTCCTGAGCTGGGCGCGGACGGCGTAACCGTCGAACAGTTCGCCGGCGGGCTCGGTGAGCCGTATGTCCAGCCGCGTCGCGCCGCGCTGCGCGCACCATGTCTCGGCCCAGTCCCGTGCTGCCTGCTCGTGCCCCCGGCCGGCGTGGGACGCGTCGACGTGCAGGTCGCCGATACGGCCCGCGGGCGTCCCCTTGTCGTCGGCCACGGCCACGGCGACGTGTCCCACCCGGGTCCCGCCGTCCGTGATCTCGGCGACGGTCCAGTCGTCGATGCCGTCGCGCGCGCTGTCGACCATGCGTTCCGCCGCGGCCGCGTCGAGCCCGACCGCCGTGTACGAGGCGTGCAGCCGCCGTTCGAAGTCCCGCTGCCATTCCGCGCGTTCACCAAGGATGCTGAAGTCAGTCACCTCAGCACACTTCCACGTCGTCGTGGACCTGGGCGACTGATTTCCGTGCCGGGGCCGTCCCGGGAGACGGGTCGGTGGGCCTGCTATGTTCGCACGCGGGTGGGCGGATCCGGTCGGGGTGGCGTGCGGCGGGGGACGGCGACCCGCCGACGGCGCCCACGACAGCACCGGGAGTCACCGCGTGACCAGCCGAGTCCTTTTCGTCTCTCCCGCCATGAGCGTGGCGTTGCGGCAGGCCCGCTTCGACGACGGCGGCTCGATCGACGACGCCGGCGCGGCACGGGCCCGGTCGGTGGCCGGGTCGCTGCCGTCCGCCGTCCGTGTCCTCATGTCCTCCGGCGTGCGCTGCCGGGAGACGGCCGCGGCGCTGGGCCTCGACGCGGTGCCGGTGCCGGAGCTGGCGGGTCTTGATGTGGGGCGCTGGCGGGGACGCACCCTGGAGGAGGTGGGGGCGGCCGAGCCGGAGGCGGTGGGGCGCTGGCTCACCGACCCCGGCTGCGCGCCGCACGGGGGTGAGTCCGTGCGGGACCTGTGCGCGCGGGTCGGGCGGTGGCTGGTGGACGCTCAGGGCCTGGAGGGTCGTACGCTCGCGGTGGTCGAGCCGGAGGTGGTACGGGCGGCGGTCGTCGACGCCCTGGGCATGCCCGCATCGCTCTTCTGGCGCCTGGACGTGCCGCCGCTGTCCTTGACGGAGCTCAGTGGCCGGGCCGGGCGCTGGAATCTGCGTCTGGGGCGTCCGCCGGGCGCGTTGGAGGCCGAGTAGGCGCCGACGGCCCGCGGTTCACGGCGCCGGTCCCGGTGCCGGCACGGCCGCGCCGTGATGGCGCGGTACGGGCAGGCGTCGGCGGCCTGTGGGGGTGTCCCGGGCAGGCGTCCCCTTGGCGGCTGTCAGAGCCTCCCGCTCGTGCGGGAGCCGTTCGGTGCGCTCGGCCTGCCGTCGGGCGGCGCCCGGTTGCCTGTGTTCCTCCGGAGTGAGGGCGGGCGCCTCGCGCCCACCGAGGGCGATGCGCCACCCGCTTCCTGTTCTGCCGGGAATCCCCGCGCATCGGCGGCCGGAGAACGTCAGAGGGCCCCGGTCGGTTCCGAAGGGCCCTCTGTTGTCGGGAAGGGTTCAGCGCGCGGCCGGAACGGCTCTCCCGCTCCCGGCCGTCGCCGGCCTGGGATTGAGCAGCCTCTCGGCCAACTCGCCGAAGACCAGGCCGAATCCGCCCCACAGAACGGTCTGGATCGCCAGTGCCGACAGCCGGAACCGCCACAGCAGGGTGGCCGGGAAGCCCTGGGGCACCTCGTTGACGACGGGCAGGAACTGGTACGCCAGGCCGATCACGACGACGAACGCGGCCACCGCGGCCACCGTCGCCCACCAGGTGCCGAGGCTCGGCGCCAGGCGCTTGCCGAGGATGGTGGCGGCGACCGCCAGCAGGACGCTGAGCAGCATCATCAGGAAGTACAGGGTGGTCCGCTTGCCGATGGTGTCGGCGTTGCCGATCGAGGGAGGATTGGCCGGGTACTTCAGGAACGGCACGACGTACACGGCGAGGAGGGCGCAGCCCGACAGCAGCAGCGCCGTCGCGCGCGGACCGAAGCGGCCCACGCGGCCGAGGGCGAAGCAGAAGGCGAGTGCGGCGATGCCGCCGAAGGCGACCCCGTAGACGAGGACTCCGGTGGCGAGGCCGGCGGTGGACTGCAGGGAGCGGGAGACGACTTCCATCTCGTGCTCGTGCGAGTGGGCCTGCTCGAAGCCGATCGCCTTGTCGACGCTCGGCTCACCGAGGACGTACGCCACGACCAGGGCGAGCACGCCTGCCGCGAGGCCGGCGAGCATGCCCCGTACGAGGAGGTTCCGTACGGTTGCGGAGTTCATGGGGGTGCGGCGTCCCTCGCGTCAGTGGCAGGGGAAGCCGAGCAGATGGCGGGCGTCGTGCACCCACTCGTGGACGCCCGTGCCGTTGACCACGGAGGTGGCGCCCTGCTCGGCGCCGACGAAGTAGAGCAGGACCAGCATCAGGACGCCGAAGAAGACCGCCCAGGGAGCGATCGCCTTCAGCGGCAGCTTGGCGGGAACGACGGGGGTGGTGGCTGTCGGCTGGGCGACGGTCTGCGCCATGGCAGGACCTCCTCGGGAGTTCGCGTCCCATCTCGGTGGTGCACAGGACGACGGCCACGGGTCTGACTCACGGCCCCCTGAGGGTCCCGCATACAGTGGCGCGACCGTGCCGGATTCCCACCGGCTTCCGTTTCGCCGTCGTCGATATCGGACCGACCGTACCGCGTGACGCACGCATGGCCAAGACCGCCTCCGCCCGACGTGATCTTCCTCTCCCACCAGGCGGGACGGTACGGGCCAGTGGGTCGGCCGTGGCGCGATTCCGGCGGCCGCCCGGCGGTACGGACGCTCATGCCCCGGTTCCGGCGGGTGGCGAACTGCGCGCGCACCAGGGGGCGTTCACCATGCCGCCTCCGCGGCGGAACCGGGCCCGGCGAGTCCCAGTTCACGGTCGCCGAGCGGGGCGAAGAAGCGTGCCACGTCCGCGTCGGTGACCTCGGCGAGCGTCGCCGGGGACCAACGCGGACACCGGTCCTTGTCGATGATCTGGGCGCGGACGCCCTCCACCAGGTCGGGTGAGCTCAGAGCGGCGCACGAGACGCGGTACTCCTGGTCGAGGACCCGCTCCAGAGACCCGAGGCGCCGTGCGCGGCGGATCGCGGCCAGGGTGACCTTCAGCGCGGTGGGCGACTTGGCGAGCAGGGTCTCGGCCGCCTCCTTGGCGTCGGGGCCGCCGTGGGCGAACAGCCGGTGGACGATCCCCTCCACGGTGTCGGCGGCGTAACAGGGGTCGATCCACTCCCGTCGGGCGGTCAACTCCCCTGGGGACGGCGGCCGTACGTGTCGCGCGAGGGCGTCCGGTACGGGCAGCTCGGCCAGGTCGTCGACGAGGGAGCCGAGGGCTGCGGACGGTACGCAGTGGTCGGCGAGTCCGCACAACAGGGCGTCGGCGGCGCCGATCTGGGCTCCCGTCAGGGCGAGGTGGGTGCCGAGTTCGCCCGGGGCGAGGCCGAGGAGATGGGTGCCGCCCACGTCGGGGACGAAGCCGATACCGGTCTCGGGCATCGCGATCCGCGAGCGTTCGGTGACGATACGGACGCTGGCGTGCGCGGAGACGCCGACCCCGCCGCCCATCACGATGCCGTCCATGACGGCGACGTACGGCTTGGGGTAGCGGGCGATACGGGCGTTGAGGTGGTACTCGTCGCGCCAGAACGCGGCCGAGGCGGTGCCGTCGCCGTCGCGGGCGTCGTCGTGGACGGCGCGGATGTCGCCGCCGGCGCACAGGCCGCGCTCCCCCGCACCGGTGATGACGACGGTCTCCACGGCCGGGTCGTGCTCCCACGCGGTGAGGGCCTCGTCGATGCGGCGCACCATGGCGTGCGTGAGGGCGTTAAGGGCCCGGGGCCGGTTGAGGGTGATGTGGGCGGCCCGGCCTGCGGTGTGGAACAGGACGGGGTCGTCGGTGCCGGTCATCCGGACGCCTCCGTCAGGCCGCGGGCCACGATGAAGCACATGATCTCGTTGGTTCCTTCCAGGACGGGGTGGACAGACGGGTATCGGACGATCCTTCTCGATGGCGTGCCCGCCGTGGTGGCCGCGGCCGCCGGGGGTCAGCGGGGATCCGCCCGGCGCCGAGGTGGAGTGAACGCGTACAGGTCGAGGATGTCCGGGAGCGGAGCCACGCCGGGGCCGCCGGAGCGCACCCAGGTGACGATGTCCTCGGTCGCGTCCGGATCGTTGACGAGCCCGAGCCAGACCGGCCGCGCACCGGCGGCCCGGCCCACCGCGGACGGCTGTACGACGATGACGTTGGCCTGGTCGCACACGTCGAGGCAGTCGGAGACGCGCACCGGTACCTCCGCCCGCAGGCGTGCGGTCTGCGCCGCGTGGTCGACCCCGGTCACCTTGGGGCTGCCGCAGCAGCAGTCCCGGCACACGACGACCCGGCACGGTGCCGCACCGCTGCCCGCCCCGGGCTCGTCCGCCGCCTCTGCCGTCGTCCGCTCGGGCACGCCGCGTCACTCCCCTCCCGGGGAGATCCGCCCCGGTGTCCGTCGAGGAGGCGACCGCGTGAGTCTCCTGGCTCCCGGGTCGTCGCTCGCCCCGCCTTCCCACCCCGGTCGGGGGCGGTGGCCTGCCGGGACTCGCTCACCGGTCACAGTGGCGGGACCGCGCCGGACTCGCACCGGCTTCCTCGGACCGCCGTCGCCCATGTCGACGATCATCATGCCACCACCGGTCGGGGCGTCATGGGGACGGCCACCGCCCGCGCCCGGACCTGCTGTGGCCGAGTGTGCCGGCGATCGGCGTTCCCATTCGCCGGGCGACCCGGTCGAGCGGCTCCGTGCTGCGCTCGGCGCGCGGCACATGGCGATGGCGCCCGCGACGGCCATCACGACGCGGCCGCGAACCCGGCGCCCGGCGGGGATCGGCGCCGTGCGCCGTCAGCGCCTCGGTCCCCAGCCGCTCCCGGCAGAGCGCGGGCCCGGACTGGCGGGGGCGGGGCGTATTCGGGGGACCAGTGCCGGGACATCGGCGCGGTAGGCCTCGTACGAGACGCCGAACCGCTCGGCCATCAGAGCGTCCTCGACGCGGACCCGCCGCAGCAGCCAGGGCACGGCGACCACGAGCACGGCCGTCCAGACACCGAAGCCGCAGGCCAGCATGGCGCCGATGACCAAGCCGAGCAGTCCGGTGTAGATGGGGTGGCGGACCAGCCGGTAGGGCCCGTCCGTGCGCAGCTCATGGTGTTCCTGGACCGTCGGGACGCTGGCCCACATCGTGCCCAGGACCCAGCGGGCCCACAGCAGCAGGCCCGTCGACGCCACGGCGAGCAGGGCGCCCGCCACCGCCAGCTCGGGCTGCCAGTACCGCAGGTGACTCCAGAAGCCACGGGTGTGGTCGAGCAGGACCGAGAACACGTAGGCGCCCGCGACCAGCAGCAGCCGGCGCGGCAGCGTGCGCCGCAGTCCGCGCGCCCAGCCGCGCGCGCCTCTCTCGCTCTTCACGCCGAAGTAGACGGCGCCCGCGATCCAGGCCGCGACGAAGACGACCATGCAGACGACGGTGATCGCTACGAGAGCCGAGTGGAGGGTGCCCATGCCCCAAGGGTGCTCCGCGCAGACAGTGGATCACCACCACCCACGGGTCGATGGAGAGCTCTCCACCTGCCTCCGACCACGGGTGGAGACCCCGCTTCCCCTGGCAGCCCACGGGCCGTGCGGCGCCGCCGGCCGATGGCTGACGGCCGGGGTCAGGGTGGTGGGGCCTGGATGCCCGGGCGGAACTTCGGGACGCGGAGCGTGATCTTCGTGCCCGCCCCGACGCCCGTCTCGATGACCAGGCCGTGGTCGTCGCCGTAGACCTGGCGCAGCCGGCGGTCGACGTTGCTCAGGCCGATGCCGGTGGCGGGGCCGGCCGTGCCGCGCAGGATCGCGCGCAGGCGTTCCGGTTCCATGCCGATGCCGTCGTCCTCGATGACGACCCGGGCCTCGGTGCCCTCGTCCTCGGCGATGATCGTGACGCCGATGCGCTCCACGGACTCCTCCAGGCCGTGTTTGAGGGCGTTCTCGACGAGGGGCTGCAGGCAGAGGAAGGGCAGCGTCACCGGGAGCACCTCGGGGGCGATGCGCAGGGTGACGCGGAGACGGCGGCCGAAGCGGGCGCGGGCGAGTTCCAGGTACTGCTCGATGGAGCGCAGTTCCTCGGCCAGGGTGGTGAAATCGCCGTCGCGGCGGAACGAGTAGCGGGTGAAGTCGGCGAATTCCTGGAGGAGTTCACGGGCGCGTTCGGGGTCGGTGCGGACGAAGGAGGCGATGCTGGCGAGGGAGTTGTAGATGAAGTGCGGGGAGATCTGGGCGCGCAGGGCCCGGACCTCGGCCTCGTGGGCGCTGGTGCGGGCCCGGTCGAGTCCGGCGAGTTCGAGTTCCACGGAGAGCCGGCGGGCCGCCTCCTCGGTGGCCCGGAGCAGGGCCGTGGATTCGGCGGCGGCGCACACGGCGAGAGCGCCGAGGGGCGTGCCGTCCGTCGTGAGCGGCACCAGGGCGGCCCAGCGGGCGGGGCAGCCGTCATCGTCGCAGGACAGCGGGAAGGTCCGGGCACGGGGCAGAGGGGAGAGCTGTGCCGTCACCTCCGCGCGGTGGTGTTCGGCGGGACCGTCCCAGGCGAGCACGGAGGTGTCGTCGGTGACGGCGAGGGCGGGGACGCCGAGCAGGGGGCGCAGTCTGCGGGCCGCCTTGCGGGCGGTGTCCGGGGAGAGTCCGGCGCGCAGGGGTGCCGCGGCGAGCGCGGCGGTGTGCAGGGCATGGGCGAGCGCCCGCGACCCGTCGCTGTCGGCGGAGTGCTGCTGCTGCCGCCGCGCCGCACCATGCCCCAGGGCGGCCCCGAGCACGAACAGCGCGAGCGCGACCAGGGCGAGGGCAGCTGTGCCGAGGACGGTCATGGGCGACGCCGGTCCGGGCCGGCGCCGACATGGCCGCAGGCGCCGCCGGCCGCCCGGCCGGCCCACGCGGAAGGCCCCCGGCCCAGGCGAAGGGCCGGCACACGGGCGCTGCTCCGGACGGAGTCGCCACCGCGCAAGCCGGGCCCCGCGGTCACCGGGGCCGCACGACCGTCCCCCGCCCTCACCCCCCGCCCCACGACACCGCCACCTCCCCCACCCGGAAGACCCCGGCGCACGTCACGACCGCCTCGCACACACCACCGACCGGGCAACACCACAGCCCACACGCTCCTGTGCCCCGGCACGCGACATCACCCGAGCCGAGGCCTCCACCAGCCGCTCGACGCCCGCCGGCCCTACGTCCGCATCCCGCACGCCGTGGACCGACTCGCCCCCGGCAAGCGGCAGTTGGTCGTTCGGCGGGGTGATCGCGCTCCACTCGGTCCGGCCGGTCGGCCAAGGGGATCGCGTGTGGTCCGGGGGTGTGCTGGTCGTGGGCACGGTGGCTCCTCGGTCAGGTCGTGGCCGGTCCGGTGCGGGGGACGGGGGGCGGTTCGGGCAGGTGCAGGCGGGCCATGGTGGCGGCGGTGCCCGGTGGGACGCGGGCGCGGGTGGCCAGGGAGATCAGGATCATCGCCGTGAAGCCCACGGGTACGGACCACACCGCGGGCCAGGCCAGCAGGGTGTGCAGCCAGCCCGAACGGGCGCCGCCGACGATGGTGGTGGTCACCGCGGTGAGCGCCGAGCCGCCGCCCAGGAGCAGCCCGGCGATCGCGCCCGGCGGGGTCAGACCGCGCCACCAGATGCCGAGGACGAGCAGCGGACAGAACGAGGACGCGGAGACGGCGAAGGCGAGTCCGACCGCGTCGGCCACGGGCAGGTCGCTGACCACCGCGGCCGCCGCCGTGGGCACCGCGATCGCGGGCAGCGTGGCGAGCCGGAAGTGGCGGACGCCGAGCGTGGGCAGGACGTCCTGGGCGAGGACACCGGCGACGGACATGGTGAGTCCGGAGGCCGTGGAGAGGAACGCCGCGCAGGCGCCGCCCGCGACGAGGGCGCCGAGCAGGTCCCCGGCCGCCCCTCCGACCAGCCGTTGCGGCAGGACGAGGACCGCCGCGTCGGTGTCACCGGTCAGCAGCAGGTCGGGGGCGTACAGGCGGCCGAGGATGCCGTACAGCGGCATGAGCAGGTAGAACGCGCCGAGCAGACCGAGCACGCTCACCGTGGTGCGGCGGGCGGCGCGGCCGTCGGGGTTGGTGTAGAAGCGGACGACGACATGGGGCAGGCCCATGGTGCCGAGGAAGGTGGCGAGGATCAGCCCGTAGGTGGAGTACAGGCTGTGCTGTTCGCGGTCCGAGGATAGGGGCTTGGCCCAGCTGGAGGGCGTGGCGCGGTCGGGGGCGCGGTCCGGCAGGGGGACGCGGGCCCCGGCCGGGAAGCCCAGGGCGGTGTCCGCGCCGATCCGGTGCCGGCCCTCGCCCAGCCGCAGCGAAATCCCGTGCACCGCGCGGCCGTCGACGGTTCCGGAGGCGGTGACCCGGACCGGTTCGTGCACGGTGAGGGTGAGCGGCCGGTCGACACGCACCTCGGTGGAGCGGTGGAAGACGGGCCGGTCGTCCCAGGCGGGGGCCGGAGCGTGGTCGGCGCGCCAGGCGAGCAGCAGGAACACCACCGGTACCAGCAGGGCGGTGAGTTTCAGCCAGTACTGGAAGGCCTGGACGAAGGTGATGCTGCGCATCCCGCCGGCGGCGACGGCCCCGGTCACCACCGCGGCGACGACCAGCCCGCCGAGCCAGCCGGGGGCGCCGGTGAGCAGTCGGAGGGTGAGGCCGGCGCCGCGCAGCTGGGGCAGCAGATACAGCCAGCCGATGCCGACGACCAGCACCCCGGCGATCCGGCGCACCGCCCTGGACTCCAGCCGGGCCTCGGCGAAGTCGGGCAGGGTGTAGGCGCCGGAGCGGCGCAGCGGGGCGGCGACGAACGCCAGCAGCACCAGGAACCCCGCGGTGTAGCCGATGGGGAACCACAGCATGTCGACGCCCTGGGCGAGGACGAGCCCCGCGACGCCGAGGAAGGAGGCGGCGGACAGGTACTCGCCGCTGACCGCGCAGGCGTTGAGGCGGGGTGCGACGCCGCGGGAGGCGACGTAGAAGTCGGAGGTGGTGCGGGAGATGCGCAGTCCGAGCGCGCCGACGAGCAGCGTGGCGAGGATCGCGGCCGTCACGCCCACGATCCCGTACGTCTGGTTCACCGGAGGGCTCCGGCGGGTGGCGGGCGCATGGTCAGGGGCGTTCCGGCGGGGCACCGGCGGCAGCATCGGTCTCGTTGCGCTCGGCGCGGCGGACGTACCAGGCGCCGATGGCCAGCAGGGCCGGGTAGGGTGCCACGCCCAGGGCGAGCCAGACGGCCAGGGGGACGCGGGGCGCCGGGCCGGTGGCCGGGAGGGCGCGCAGGAGTACGGGGAGCAGGCCGAGGACGACCGCGAGGAGGGCCGTGGCGATGAGCCCCGTGCGCAGCTGACGGCGCATCAAGCGGCCTACCAGGGCCTCCGATTGGGGGTGCGGAGCGGGCACCGGGCGGGGCGCGGACGGGCCGGCGAAGGGGCGCGGGCGTCCGGTGACCACCTCTCTGCGAGGGACGGATTCCGCACCCATGACGCACTCCCGACACAGCGGTGATCACCTTGTGCTGCGGCGAGTGTACGCAGCCGCCCGGCGCGGAGACAGCCGGTGGACGAGAATCGCCACAGGTCCGTCACCCGCGGCCCGCCTCCGCCGCTCAACGGGCCCTGCCCGCCGCGTGCTGGGCGAGCAGGTCGCGCAGCTCCCGGGCGTTGCGCCGGCTCACGGCGAGGACGCGGTCGCCGACCCGCACGGTGACGTTGCCGCCGTCCAGGCGGAGTTCCTCGACGCGGCCGAGCGAGACGAGCCGGCTGCGGTGGATGCGCACGAACCCCCGTGCACGCCACTGCTCCTCCAGGGTGGACAGCGCGACGCGCACCAGGTGGCTGCCGTGCCGGGTGTGCAGCCGTACGTAGTCGCCGTGTGCCTCGGCAAAGGCGATGTCGGCGATGGGGACGAACCGGGTCACCCCACCCAGTTCCACGGGGATCTGGTCGCCGAAGGCGGGTGCCGGACCGGGTACGGGCGTGGCGGACGCGGCCGGGCGGGGCCCCTGTCCGGCCCGGACCAGTTCGGTGACCCGGCGTACGGCTTCGGCGAAGCGTTCCTCGCGGAGGGGCTTGAGCAGATAGTCGACGGCCTTGAGATCGAAGGCGCGGACCGCGAAGCCGTCGTGGGCGGTGACGAAGACGATCAGCGGCGGGGCGGCGAAGTGCCCGAGCAGCCGGGCCAGTTCGAGGCCGTCGAGTCCCGGCATGTTGATGTCGAGGAAGACGACGTCGACGGCCTCCTCGCCGTCCGGCCCGTCCTCCATGGCCCGGCCGAGCCGGCGCAGCGCCTCGGTGGGCCCCGCGGCGGCCATCACGGTGCCGATCCGCGGATCCTGCCCCAGCAGGTACAGCAGTTCCTCGAGCGCGGGCTCCTCGTCGTCGACCGCCAGCACCCGCAGGGGCACGTCGCTCGCGCTCATCTCCGCCGGCTCCTTTCCCCTTCAACCCCCTACCCGTGCATGGTCGTCTCCGCGGCCGCCGCCGTCGAGATCGCGCGCGCCGGTGTACGACGGCCGCCGCCGGGCGAGGATCCCGGAGTCCGTGGAGACGACCAGCCCGAGGAGGCCCGGTGTGGCAGACGTGAAGCCCGACGAGTGGGACGCACACTACGCGGGCGGCGGACGGTTCCGTGAGCTGGGCGACGCCGAGCGCCGGCTGCTGGCGGAGCATGTCCCGGCACCCGTGGGCGGCCTCGCTCTGGACGTCGGCTGCGGGCTCGGCGAACTCGCCCGTCATCTGGCCGCATCCGGGTACCGGGTGGCAGGCGTCGACTGGTCCGGGGCAGCGCTCGCGCGGGCCGGGCAGGCCGACGCGACCGGCGTGACGTACCGGTGCCTGGACATCGAGCGGGACGACCTCGCCCGACTCCCCCACCCGGCCTATGACTTGATCACCGTCCGGCTCTGCTGGGCCTTCGTCCGCGACCGCACCCGTGTGCTGAACCGGCTGCGTGAGCGGCTGCGTCCCGGCGGGGCGCTGTGCGTGATCACACCGGTGGCGGACGCGGTGCCGGAGGACCGGCGCGCCATCGCCCTGGACGAGGAGGAGATCGGCCTGCTCCGCGCGGGCTGGACGTCCGCCGCCCGGTACGACGCCGACGGCCTGGCGATGCTCGTCCTGCGCGGCCCCTCCCCCGGCGCCCCCGCGTACACCGGCAAGGGCCGCCCCTCCCCGCACGCCCTGACCGGCGCCGGTGTCGTCGTCACCGACGCGGCGGGCCGGGTGCTGCTGGGATGGTCGGTGCGGGGTGTCTGGGAGTTGCCCGGCGGCAAGAACGAGGCGGACGAGGACTTCGCCGCCGCGGCCGTCCGGGAGCTGGAGGAGGAGACCTCCCTGAAGGCCGACCCGGAAGGGACACGGGTGCGGGCCGTCCTGATGGACTGCGCGCACGGCGTCCCCCGGGTGACCGCCGCCGTCCGGGTGGCCTCCTTCACCGGCACACCGGTGGTCACCGAGCCCCGGCTGATCCACCGCTGGGAGTGGCACGAGGTCGACGATCTGCCCCGGCTCGGCCGGCCGCTGTTCACCCCCAGCGCACACGTCCTGGACACCGTGTGGCCGGGGCTCCTCCCGGGGCTGCCGCCCGTGCACCGGTACCGGGTGACGGACGGCTGAGCGGCATCACTCCGGCACCACGAGCCGGGCCGCCTCGCCCGGTCCCACCGGGACCACCCGGTCGCGCAGGCAGACGTCGATGGGTGCGCGGCCGGAGGACGGCACGGCGATCTCCAGCAGGCCGCTGCGCAGGCGCAGATGGACGCCCCAGTGGCCGTGGTAGCGGAGGGCGAAGCCGTAGGAGGAGAGTTCGGGCAGCGGGACCGGGTCCAGGCACAGGGCGCCGTCGCGGGTCTCCAGGCCGGTCAGTCCGCGCTGGACGAGGTCGAGGGTGCCGGCCATGGCACCGAGGTGGATGCCCTCACCGGTGGTGCCGCCCTGCAGGTCGGCGATGTCGCCGCGCAGTGCCTCCTGCACGAAGGCCCAGGCGCCCGCGCGGCGGGCGCGGGTCAGGATCCAGCCGTGGACCAGGCCGCTCAGGGTGGAGCCGTGGCTGGTGCGGTGCAGGTAGTGGTCGACGGTAGCGCTCCAGGTCCGGTCGTCGAGACAGTAGCCCAACCGGTTGAAGAGGCAACGGAGTTCGGGCGCCGAGAAGAGGTAGCCGAGCATCAGGACGTCGGCCTGTTTGGACGCCCGGTACCGGTTGGCCGTGTCGCCCTCGGCCTCCAGGATCCGGTCGAGGCGCCGGATGTCGTCGTACCGCTTGCGGTAGCCGTCCCAGTCCAGCTCGGCGAGGTCGCCGTACCCCTCGAACTGGCTGATCACCCCGTCGTGGAAGGGCACGTGGAGGGTGCGGGAGATCTCCTCCCAGCGGGCGGGCTCGTCCTCGTCCAGTCCGGCGCTCTCGGTGAGTTCGCGGCGGCGCGGCTCGGGCATGGTGTCGAGCAGTTCCAGGGTCCGGGCGAGCACCCAGGCGGCGGTGACGTTGGTGTACGCGTTGTCGTCGAGGCCCGGTGCGGCGGCGCCGGGGTAGGCGTCGTGGTATTCGTCGGGACCGACCACGCCCCGGATGCGGTACCGGCCTAGGTGGTCGTCGTAGCTCGCGAAGTCGCCCCAGAACCGGGCGATCTGCAGCATCATCTCGGCGCCCTCGCCGTGCAGGAAGTCGATGTCGCCGGTCGCCTCCCAGTACTGCCACACGTTGTACGCGACCGCCGAGCCGACGTGGTGCTGGAGCCGTGAGTGGTCCGGCAGCCAGCGGCCGGAGCGGGGGTTGAGGTGGAGTTGCTGCGCCTCCTCGCGGCCGTCGCTGCCGCTCTGCCACGGGTAGAGCGCACCGCGCCGGCCGAGTTCCCGGGCGGCCTGGCAGGCGGCTCCCAAGCGCCGGTGCCGGTAGCGCAGCAGGGCGCGGGAGACCTCGGGAAGGTGCAGGTTGAGGTAGGGCAGGACGAAGAGTTCGTCCCAGAAGACGTGGCCGCGGTAGGCCTCGCCGTGCAGTCCGCGCGCGGGGACGCCCACGTCGAGGTCGGCCGTGTGCGGCGAGAGGGTCTGCAGCACGTGGAACAGGTGCAGGCGCAGGATGCTGCCCGCCTCGCCGGGGACCTCGAACGCGGTGCGCCGCCACAGCTGCTCCCAGGCGGTGATGTGGCTCTCCAGCAGCACGTCGAAGCCGGGGGCGGCGCCGACACGGTCGACCGCCGCGTCCAGCGGGTCGCCGATGGCGGGGTCGCGCGAGGTGTGCAGCGCGACGGTCTTGTCGACGGTGGCGTTCCGGCCGGGCGTCAGGCGCAGCCGCAGGTGCTGGACGGCGCGCAGGGCTTCGTGCCCCGTCGCCACGGGCGCGTCGGTGGTCAGCCGGGCGGCCAGGGCGCATTCGATGCGGGAGGTGCGGGTGTGGCAGCGCAGCCACATCGCGCCGTGTGCGGCGAGGCCGGTGCGTACCTGGGTGAGGTGCCGGCCGTCCAGGTCCCGGTAGCGGGCCACGCCGGAGTTGGTGACGCGTCCGTCGAGCGCGGCCTCGACCTCCAGCTCGACCTCGCCGCCCTCGACGGTGAACTCCGTGCGCAGGGCGGCGAGATGGCGGTCGGCCAGGTGCACGAGCCGCAGCTGGCGTACGTGGAGTGTGGCGCCGCCGCCGAGGTCGTAGCCGGTGCGGCGTTCCAGCAGTCCGGGATCGAGGTCCAGCATGAGGTGGTGCTCGGTGACGGGCGCGGTGTCCGGGGTGAGCCAGGCGCCGTCCCCCGGACGGAAGCGCAGCGGCAGCCAGTTGGGGAGGTTGACCACGTCCTCGTTCTCGACCCGGCGCCCGGCGACCTCGGAGGTGAGCCGGTCGTAGCAGCCGGCCGCGTAGGTGCCCGGGTAGTGGACGTCGTCCGCGGTGCACTCGGGCAGCGACCCGCGGGTGGCGAAGTACCCGTTGCCCAGGGTGCACAGCGACTCCCGCAGGCGTTCCTCCTCCGGCCGGTAGCCCTCGTACTCCCAGGTCGGCCCCGTCACGGTCACCCCTCGGACAGCAGGCGGGTGATGATCCGGTCGGGGGTGAGCGGCAGTTCACGGAAGCGGATGCCGGTGGCGTGGTGGACCGCGTTGCCGATGGCGGCGGCGGTGCCGACGATGCCGATCTCCCCGATGCCCTTGCTGCCCATGGGGTTGAGGTGGGGGTCGTCCTCGTCGATCCAGTCGGCCTCGATGTCGGGGACGTCGGCGTGCGCGGGCACGTGGTAGGAGGCGAGGTCCGCCTCGGTGAAGTCGCCGAACGCGCGGTCCAGTGTGCTGTGTTCGGTGAGGGCCATGCCGAGGCCCATGGTCATGCCGCCGACGAACTGGGAACGCGCGGTGCGGGAGTTGAGGATCCGCCCGGCGGCGAAGATGCCGAGCAGCCGCCGTACCCGGGTCTCGCCGGTCACGGTGTCGACGGCGACCTCGGCGAAGTGGGCGCCGAAGGCGTGCCGGGAGTAGGGGCTGTCGGCGTCGGCCCGCCCGGCGGTGTCGGCGCGGGTCTCGATGCCGTCGGCGGGCGGCGGTCCGGTGTGCGCGGCGAGCCGGGAGGCCAGCTCGGCACACGCCTCGTGCACGGCCCAGCCCCAGGAGGCGGTGCCCATGGAGCCGCCGGCCAGCCATGCCGACGGCAGGTCGCTGTGCCCGATCTCGGTGCGGACCCGGTCGAGGGGCGCACCGAGGGCGTCGGCGGCGATCTGCGCGAGGACGGTACGGGCCCCGGTGCCGATGTCGGTCGCGTTGATCCGCACGGTGAAGGTGCCGTCGGGCAGGGCCCGGGCGGTCGCGGTGGCCGGGACGGCCGCGGCCGGATAGGTGGCCGCGGCCACGCCGGTGCCGAGGAGCAGCGGGCCCTCGGTGCGCGAGCGGGTCCGCGGGTCGCGCTCGGCCCAGCCGAAGCGGCGGGCGCCCTCGCGCAGGCACTCCACGAGGTGCCGGCTGCTGAACGGCTTGCCGCTGTCCGGCTCCCGCTCGGGTTCGTTGCGGATGCGCAGCTCCACCGGGTCCGTGCCGAGCGCGTCGGCGAGTTCGTCCACGGCGGACTCCAGGGCGTACATGCCGGGCGCCTCGCCGGGGGCGCGCATCCACGAGGGGGTGGGGACGTCGAGCGGGACCACCAGGTGGGCGCTGAGCAGGTTGGGGGTGGCGTACATCATGCGGGCGGGCACCGCGGCCTGCTCGACGAACTCCTTCACCCGGGAGGTGTGGGTGGTCACCTCGTGCAGCACGGCGGTGAACCTGCCGTCCGCGTTCGCGCCGAGACGGAGGCGCTGCACGGTGGGGGCGCGGTGCCCGACGGTGGTGGGCAGGTACCGGCGGGGGTAGGCGACGGTGACGGGCCGGCCGGTGCGCCGGGCGGCCATGACGGCGAGGACGACGTCCGGGCGGGGGGTGCCCTTGGAGCCGAAGCCGCCGCCGACGTGCTCGGTGACGACGGTGATCCGGTCCTCGGACAGCTCGAACATCTGGGCGAGCACGGAGCGCACGGTCGTACCGCCCTGGCTGGAGGTGTACACGGTGAGCCGGTCCCCGTCCCACTGGGCCGTGCTGGCGTGCGGCTCCATGGGGTGGTTGTGCAGCGGCGGCACCCGGTAGGTGACGTCGACGCGGACCTCGGCGGCGGCGAAGGCGGCCTCCGGGGCGCCGTGCTCGACCCGGCCTGGGTAGCCGGCGTTGACCTCCTCCGGCTCGTAGGCGTCCCGGTGACCTGGATCGAGTTCGGCGTGGTGCGGTTCCTCCTTGTAGGCGACGCGGACCGCCCGGGCCGCGGCGCGGGCCGTCTCCAGGGAGTCGGCGACGGCCAGGGCCACGCACCAGCCCCGGTGCGGCACGTCGGGGCCCTGGAGGACGGCGAGGGTCGCGTCCTCGGGTGCGGCGGTGCGCGGGGCGTCGTCGGGGGTGAGGACGGCGAGCACGCCGGGCAGGGCGAGGGCGGCCGAGGTGTCGACGGCGGTGACCCGGCCGCGCGCGATCGTGGCGGGCACCGGCCAGGCGTGGGCGCGGCCGGGCGGGGCGTACTCGGCGGCGTAGCGGGCGGCGCCGGTGACCTTCTGCCGTCCTTCCCGGCGCTCGGCGGGGGCGCCCAGGACACCGTCGGGGCCCGTGTGCCGACCTTCCGTGCGCCCGGCTGGGGCGCCGAGCGAGTTGCCGGTCATGGGGTTTCCTCCTGCTCCTCCTGCGTCGGCTCAGGCCACCGCGGGTGCGGGGGCGAGGCGGTTCAGGACGTCCAGGGCGAGATTGCGGGCGAGGGACACCTTGTAGGCGTTGTCGCGCAGGGGCTCGGCGTGCGCGAGTTCCAGCTCCACGGCTCCCTCGAAGGCGGCGGGCGTGGCGGGGGCGCCCAGCAGGGCGAGCTCGGTGTGCCGGGCCCGCCAGGGTTTGTGGGCGAGCCCACCGAAGGCGATCCCCGCCTGGTCGACGACGCCGTCCACGACCTTCAGCACGACGGCCACGGAGGCGAGGGCGAAGGCGTACGACGCCCGGTCGCGGGCCTTGCGGTAGGCGGACGGGACGCCGGCGGTGGCCGCGGGGAGCAGCACACCGGTGATCAGCTCGCCCGGGCAGATCCAGGTGTCCCGCTCGGGGTGCTCGCCCGGCAGCCGGTGGAACTCGGCTGCCGGCAGGCGCCGGGTGCCCTCGGTGCCGTACAGCTCCACCTGGGCGTCCAGGGCGGCCAGTGCGACCGCCATGTCGGACGGGTTCGTGGCGATGCACTGCTCGGAGTGGCCGAGGACCGCGTGGTCGCGGTGGACGCCGTCGCGGGCGCCGCAGCCGCTGCCGGGCTCGCGTTTGTTGCAGGGTTTGGCCAGGTCCTGGAAATAGGGGCAGCGGGTGCGCTGGAGCAGGTTGCCGCCGGTGGTGGCGGCGTTGCGCAGCTGCCCGGAGGCGCCTGCGAGCAGGGCCTGGGACAGCGCCGGGTAGCGGTCGCGGACGCGGGGGTCGGCGGCCAGGTCGCTGTTGCGGACGGTGCCGCCGACGCGCAGGGAGCCGTCGGGCCGCTCCTCGATCGTGTCCAGGGGCAGCCGGCCGACGTCGATGAGGGTGCCGGGGCGCTCCACGCCGAGTTTCATCAGGTCGACCAGGTTGGTGCCGCCGGCCAGATAGCGGGCGCCGGGGTGGGTTGCGTAGGCCTCGACGGCTTCCCGGAGGGTTGCGGGCCTGAGGTATCCGAAGCCGTTCACGGGACCACGTCCTCCACGGCCTCGACGATGCGCGGGTAGGCGCCGCAACGGCACAGGTTGCCGCTCAGCCGCTCACGGATCTCCGTACGGTCCAGCGGGACGGGCCGGCCGGAGGGGGCCGCGGGGTCGGTGACGTGGGAGGGGTGACCGGCCGCGGCCTCGGCGAGCATGCCCACGGCGGAGCAGATCTGCCCGGGGGTGCAGTAGCCGCACTGGAAGGCGTCGCGGTCGAGGAAGGCCCGCTGCAGGGGGTGCGGCTCCTCGCCGTCCCCGCCGAGGCCCTCGACGGTGGTGACGTCACTGCCGTCGAGGGTGACCGCGAGCAGCAGGCAGCTGTTGAGGCGGCGGCCGTCGGCCAGCACGGTGCAGGCACCGCACTGACCGTGGTCGCAGCCCTTCTTCGCCCCGGTGAGGCCGAGATCCTCGCGGAGCAGGTCCAGCAGCACACGTCGGTGGTCGACGTGCACGGTGTGGGGTTTGCCGTTGACCCGGAGGGTGATCTCCGAAGCGGACGGAAGCTTGTCTTTGCTGGTCATTGCAGGGGTGACCTCCCGGACGGGCCCTGGTGTCCGTCCTCACCGCGTATCCACGCGACGGCGCCTCACACGTCCGGAGGGCCACACCCTTCACTCACGGGTCGCGGACCGGGTCCGCCACGTCCGTTGGGGAGTCCGCCGGTCCTCGCGGCCGGCGGAGGGCCGGGGTCAGCCGGTGTAGCCGGCGAAGACGCGGGTGTAGTCCCAGTCGGACTGGCTCACGCCGGAGCAGCTGTCCGCGGGGCCGCCGGTGCACGGCCGGTCGCGGTTGGCGGACCAGAAGGTGAGCCGGGCGAGGTGGTGCGTCTGCGCGTAGGCCAGGATGGTCCGGAAGTCGTTCACCGTGACGGTCTCGTTGTTGTCGGTGACGCCGTTCATCGACGAGATGCCCATGTCCCGGTAGGCCTGGTCGTCGCTGTAGTGGTAGGCGTTCTTCAGCGCGTTCTTCAGGCCCTCGGCGGCCTGCGTGGTGAGGTTGCCCATGTTCTGTCCGGCGCCGCCGAAGTCGAACGGCATGATGGCCCAGGCGTCCACGGTCAGGCCCGAGGAGGCGGCACGGTTGATGAGGCTCGTGTCGGGCCCGGACTGCCCGGTCCCCTGGGTGATGTACACCTTCAGGCCGGGGTTGTTCGCCTTCACCGTCTTCAGCGCGTCCACGGTCCGCTGCTGCACGGTGGCGCTGCTGTAGGCGTCGGCCTCGATGTCGATGTCGATCGCCTTGAGCCCGTAGGCGTTGACGACCTTCTGGTAGGCCGCCGCCAGCTCGCCCGCGCTGGAGCAGGAACTCTCCAGCTTGTTGCCGCTGTAGCCGCCGAAGGACGGGATCACGTCACCGCCGTTCGCCCGCACGGTGTTGATCGTCCGCTGGTCGACCCCGCCGGTCAGCGCCCGGCTGCCGTCCCACTGCGGGTTGCAGTAGCCGTTGCTGAGCACGAAGGCGAGGGTGAACCACTTCACGCCGGTGGCCTGGGTGATGGTGGTGGGGTTCGGCGGGCTGCCCCAGCCGTTGTACAGGTACGGCGCCACGGCCATGGGTGCGGACGGGTCGGTGGTGCCGCCGCCCGCCGCGGGCGCGTTCCACTTCTGGTTGGCGCCGCCACTACAGCTCCAGATCTGTATCCGGGTGGCGTTGGCGGAGTTGTTGTCGGTGACGTCGAGGCACTTGTCGGCCTGCGGGTTGACGATGTCGTGGGCGGCGGTGACGGTCCACTTCTGGTTCGCGCCGCCGCTGCAGGTCCACAGCTGCACCTTGGCGCCGTCGGCGGTCGAATCGCCGGTCACGTCCAGGCACTTGCCGAGGGCGCGGACGGTGCCGTCGGTGCCGACCGTCCATTGCTGGGCGCCGGTGCCGTTGCAGTCGTAGAGCTGGACGGGCGTGCCGTCGGCGGAGTTGGCCCCGGCGACGTCGAGGCACTTGCCGGCGAGTCCGGTGATCGCGCCGGTGTCGGCCTGGGCGGGGGAGGCGGTGAGCAGTCCTGCGGAGAGCGCCAGTACGGAGAGGGAGACTGCCGCGGGGAGAGGTCTGGCCATGGCGGGGGCGGCCTTTCGGGTGGGGGGTGGCCCAACACCGGTGCACAGTAGGAGCGTTGGGGCGTTCGTAGGCTTTGTTTAAGGCGTGAAAATAAAGGTCCGGACCAGTGGAGTCAAGTGGCGCGGCAGCAACTGACCACGCCTGCACGGACATCCGGTCAGGAGGGGCGGGTGATCGACTACGACGAGGAGGCGCGGCGGTACGACGCCTCCCGGGGCGGCGAGCCCCGGGCACGGGCGGCGGCGCCGGCGCTGGAGAGACCGCTGCCACAGGACCCCGGCACCGTCCTGGACCTCGGGTGCGGCACCGGCGTCGTGACCCGCGGGCTGCTGCGGCCCGGGCGGAGGGTGCCGGGTGTGGACCGCTCCGAGGGGATGCTCGCCCTGGCGGCCCGGCGCGTCGGCGGGGGTGTCGTGCGCGGTGACGTCACGCGGGTGCCATTGCCGGCGGGGCGGTGTGGATGCGGCGGTGATGGTCGGGCTGCTCCATCTGCTGCCCGAGCCGGCGGCCGCACCGGCCGAGGCGGCGCGGGTGCTCGGGCCCGAAGGGGTGCTCGTCACCACGGTCGACAAGAACGACGCCTACTTCGTGCCGGACAGCGATGTCGCCCGGGTCACGGCCCGGTCGCGGGAGCGGTACCGGCCCCGGGCTGCCGACGGACGCGGCCAGGTGCCGGACCGGGCGGCCCGCAACGGCCTGCGGCCCGTCGGCGAGACCGTCTTCCCCGGCACCGGCCAGGGCCGCAGCCCGCGCCGGTGGCAGGAGGTCGTCGCGACGGGCCGCATACCGTGGTGCAGGCATGCCGAGTCGGCCCGGGTGGCCGAGGTGCGGGACGGTCTCGCGGCCCTGCCCCAGCAGGACAGCTCCCGCCCCGATCCGCAGTACCGGCTCCTCGCGCTGGAGAAGGCGCCGTGACCGCTCAGGCGAACGGCACCTCGGCCGCCACCGCGTCCGCCACCACGTCCGCCGCGGCGGCGGCCCGCTCCGCGAACTGGGTCCGGTACAGCTCGGCGTACCGGCCGTCCGCCGCCAGCAGTTCCTCGTGGGTGCCGCGTTCCACGATCCGGCCGGACTCCACGACCAGGATCTGGTCGGCGGCCCGGACCGTGGAGAGGCGGTGGGCGATGACCACGGCCGTGCGCCCCTCCAGGGCCTCGGTGAGCGCCTCCTGGACGGCCGCCTCGGACGTGTTGTCCAGGTGGGCGGTGGCCTCGTCCAGGATGACCACGCGCTGCCGGGCGAGCAGCAGCCGGGCGATGGTCATCCGCTGGCGTTCGCCGCCGGAGAGCCGGTAGCCGCGCTCGCCGACCACCGTGTCCAGGCCGTCGGGCAGGGAACGTACGACGTCGGCGAGGCGGGCGCGGCCGAGCGCGTCCCAGAGGTCCTCGTCCGTGGCGTCGGGGCGGGCCAGCAGGAGGTTGGCCCGGACGGTGTCGTGGAACAGGTGGCCGTCCTGGGTGACCATGCCGAGGGTGCCGCGCAGGGAGGCCGCCGTCAGGTCGCGGACGTCGGTCCCGCCGATGCGGACGGCGCCCGCGTCGACGTCGTACAGGCGCGGCAGCAGCTGGGCGATGGTGGACTTGCCGGCGCCGGAGGAGCCGACGAGGGCGACGGTCTCGCCGGGTTCGGCGCGGAAGGAGACGCCGTGCAGGACCTCGGAGCCGCCGCGGGTGTCGAGCGCGGCGACCTCCTCCAGGGAGGCGAGGGAGACCTGGTCGGCGGCCGGGTAGGAGAAGTGGACGTCGTCGAACTCGACGGCGACCGGTCCCTCGGGGACCTCACGGGCGTCCGGCTTCTCCTCGATCAGCGGCTTCAGGTCGAGCACCTCGAAGACCCGCTCGAAGCTGACGAGCGCGCTCATCACCTCGACCCGGGCACCGGCGAGCGCGGTGAGCGGGGCGTACAGGCGGGTCAGCAGCAGGGCGAGGGAGACGACCGCCCCGGCCTGCAGGGTGCCGTGCAGCGCGAACCAGCCGCCGAGGCCGTAGACGAGGGCCAGCGCGAGGGCGGAGACCAGGGTGAGGGCGGTAATGAAGACCGACTGGGCCGTGGCCGTACGGACGCCGATGTCCCGGACGCGGGCGGCGCGGGCAGCGAACTCGGCCGACTCCTCCTCGGGGCGGCCGAACAGCTTGACCAGGGTGGCGCCGGGCGCGGAGAAGCGCTCGGTCATCCGGGTGCCCATGGCCGCGTTCAGCGCCGCCGCCTCCCGCTGCATCCGGGCCATCCGGGCGCCCATGCGACGGGCCGGCAGCACGAACACCGGCAGCAGCGCCAGCGCGAGCAGCGTGATCTGCCAGGACAGGGTGAGCATCACCGCGAGGGTGAGCAGCAGCGTGACCAGGTTGCTGACAACGCCCGACAGGGTGTTGGCGAAGGCCCGCTGGGCGCCGATCACGTCGTTGTTGAGACGGCTGACCAGCGCTCCCGTACGAGTCCGTGTGAAGAACGCGACGGGCATGCGCTGCACATGATCGAACACAGCCGTTCTGAGATCGAGGATGAGTCCCTCCCCGAGCGTCGACGACAGGCGCCGGCCGAGGATGCCCAGCCCCGCCTCCGCGAGGGCGACGAGCGCGATGAGCAGGGACAGCCGGACCACCGTGCCGCTGTCGTGCCCCGCCACGATCGCGTCGACGACGCGGCCGGCCAGCATGGGGGTGGCCACGGCGAGGAGCGCGGTCACCACCCCGAGCAGCACGAAACGGACGATGCCCGCGCGGTGCGGGCGGGCGAAGGCGGCGATACGGCGCAGCGTGGCGCGGGCGAACGGCCGGCGCTCGGACTGTGCGTTCATGACGCTGTGCAGCTGCGTCCAGGCTGTGGTCTCCATGCTCATAAGGAAGAACGTAGAACCTCAACCTTCGTTGAGGTCAACGTTCCCGTCTTTTCACCCGCCGTTGGGACGGCGCGGAGAACCTCTGCGGATGTGACCGCCGTCCCGCTTCCCCCGCCACCCCGGGGACGACTCCCCCGTCGCGTCCCCGTCCGCCAGGCGCTGTGCCTGGTGCCGCTGCTGCTCGTCGCCCTCGTCGCCGTACGCAACCGCGCTCTGCTCGCCGAGGGCTTCGGCCAGCTGCGCGCCGCCTCCTGGCCGTGGCTGCTCGCGGCCGCCGGCGCCACCTGTCTGTCCTGGGTGGCCGCCGCGGTCACCCGGCAGGGCGCGGTGGTGCAGCCGCTGCCGAAGGCTCGGCTGCTGGCCACCCAGTTCGCGGCGGCCTCGGCCAACCACCTGCTCCCCACCGGCCTGGGCGCGGGCGCGGTGAACCTGCGCTTCATGACCGTGTGCGGGGTGCCCCTGGCCCGCTCCTCGGCCGCGCTCGCCCTCTATCTGCTGGCCGAGGCCGTGGGCCGGGTCGGTCTGCTGGCCGCGCTGCTGCTCGCCTTCCCCGACGCGCTGCGGCTCGGTCCGCTGCTGCCGGACGGTTCGGCGCTTCCGCTGCTGCTGGGCGCGGTGGGCCTGCTGGCGGTGGCGGCGGCGACCGTGGCCCTGGTACGCCCGCTGCGCCGGCGTGTGCACGGGTTCGTGCGGGACGCCCTCGGCGAGGCGCGGTCGGTGCACACCCGGCCGGCCCGCGCCCTGGCCCTGTGGGGCGGCTCGCTGGCCTTTCCCGCGCTCCAGGCGGCCGGTCTCGCCGCGGTCGGCCAGGCGCTGCGGCTGCCGGTTCCACCCGCGCACATGGCGCTCGCCTACCTCGCGGCGACCGTCGCGGTGGCGCTGGTGCCCACGCCGGGCGGTCTGGGTTCGGTCGAGGCGGCCCTGATCGTGGCCCTGGTCGCGGTCGGCGGTCCGGCCGCCGTCGCCACGGCGGTGGTCCTGGCCTACCGGATCATCACGGTGTGGGTGCCGCTGCTGCCGGGCGCGTTGACGCTGGGGGCGCTGGTACGGCTCAAGGTCATCTGAGGCACAGTGGCCTTCCGGACCAGGAGAAGGAGGGCCACCCATGCCGGTTCGCGTGGAGCGCGAGGAGTACGTCACCACGGTCGTCCTGTCCCGGCCCGGGGCCCGCAACGCGGTGGACGGGCCGACCGCCGCCGAACTCGCCGCCGCCTTCAGGGAGTTCGAGGCGGACGACAGTGCCAGGGTGGCCGTGCTGTGGGGTGAGGGCGGCACGTTCTGCGCGGGGGCCGACCTCAAGGCGATCGGCACGGAACGCGGCAACCGGGTGGCCGAGGACGGCGACGGGCCAATGGGGCCGACCCGGATGCGGCTGTCGAAGCCGGTGATCGCCGCCGTCGCCGGGCACGCGGTGGCGGGCGGTCTGGAGCTGGCCCTGTGGTGCGATCTGCGGGTCGCGGAGGAGGACGCCGTCTTCGGGGTGTTCTGCCGCCGCTGGGGCGTACCGCTGATCGACGGCGGCACGGTGCGGCTGCCCCGGCTGATCGGCGCCAGCAGGGCCATGGACATGATCCTCACCGGCCGCCCGGTGCCGGCCCGCGAGGCCTACGACATGGGACTGGCCAACCGCGTGGTGCCCACCGGACGGGCCCGCGCCGAGGCCGAGGCGCTGGCCGCGGCCATCGCCCGTTTCCCGCAGGCCTGCCTGCGCAGCGACCGCGCCTCGGTCCTCGACCAGGAGGGGCTGGCCGAGGAGGCGGCCCTGCGCGGCGAACTCGGGTACGGCGTGGGCGTGCTGGCGCAGAGCGCGGAGGGTGCCGCCCGGTTCGCCTCCGGCGCCGGACGGCACGGGTCGTTCACGGATCTGTGAGCCGCGCGGGCCGCCCCTACTCCTCCGGCAGCCCGGCGTAGGCGCGCAGCGGGTCGCGCGGTGTGGGCAGGCCCCAGGCCCGGACGGTGCTCCAGAGGTTCACCCACTGCCAGGTCTCGGCGCCCAGACCGGCGACCACCCGCACCAGGCGCCGCTGCCGTTCGCCGAGCTCCTCGAACGCGCCGACGCCGGCCGGACCCGGCTCGCCGAACGCCGGCCGCAGCGCGGCCTCGGCGACCGGGAAGGACTCCGGGCCCGAGGTGGCGGCCAGGGCGTCCGTCACCGCGTCCAGGGCCTCGCCGGGGAACCGGTCGGCGAGCAGGACGAGCGACGCGGCGGCATAGCCCCGCGGGTCGCCCTCGTGGAAGAGGACGCGCGGGGAGCCGGTCCGCGGCGGTTCGGCCTCGACGGCGGCGAGTTCGGTGAGCACGTCGACGCCCACGGCGCCCGCGGCGCCCCCGGCACCGAGGCGGGCCGGCGCGGTGGCCGCCGCCCAGCGCACGTCGCACACGGCACTGACAGCCCGGTCCGCTCAGCCCACGCTCACCCGGACGTCACCGCCCTGCGGATCGGCCTGTCCCGTCCAGCGTGCGGTGAGGGTCAGGGTGCGGTTCGGCAGTACGGTCCCGAGTGCGGGCCGCGCACGGTGCAGGAGCCGGCCGTCCTGGTGGACCCGCAGGACCGGGCGGGTCAGCGGGGCACCGGTGCGCAGGACGTAACGGGCGGGCGGGGCGGCCGGGGTGAGGCGGTTCGGGGCGATCCAGCGCAGCGGCGCCTCGACGACGAGCGGCACTCCGGGATCCGGCCAGCGGGCGCCCGTCAGGAAGTCCAGGACGGCACCGGCCGCCCGGGCCCCCTCGGCGGCCGCCGTGCCGGCCCGCTCGACGGGGTGCAGGAGGTTCCCGGCGGCGAAGACTCCGCGGCGCGTGGTGTGCAGGGCACCGTCGACGGCGGGGCCGCGGGTGCCGGGATCCAGGGCGAGGGCGCCGCGGCGGGCGAGTTCGTGGTCGGGGACGAAGTCGCCGGTGAACACGACGGTGTCGCAGGCCAGAACGGCCGTGCGGCCGTCGCGGTGCCGGACCCGGACCCCGGACAGGCGGCCGTGGCCCAGGAGTTCACCGACCGTCGTGTGCGTCAGCAGCGGAATACGGTCGTACAGCCGGGCCTGCCGCGCGCGGGCCCGGCCGGTCTGGGCCCGCGGGTGTTCCGTGACCAGGGCGACGACCTCGGCACCGGCCGCGCGTACGGTGGCGGCCGCCGCGTACGAGACGTCCTCGGCGCCGACGACGACCGCGCGGGTCCCGATGCGCTGCCCGAACAGATGGACCGCCTGCTGGAGTTCGCCGGTGGTGTAGACGCCGGCGGGCCGGGTGCCCGGCACCAGCCGGGCGCTGCGCGGGCGTTCGCGGGCACCGGTGGCCAGGACGACGGCCCGCGCCTCGATGGTCTCCGGGCCGCCGGGTCCGACGGCGGTGAGCACGGGGCCGGCTGCGGAGCCCACGGCGCCGGACACCGGTCCGCCGCCGGGGGCAGCGCCCGCCCGCACGCCCGGGCCGGCTCCGGCACCGTTCGCCCGCGCGGTCAGGCCGGTTCCCGAGGGCTCCCCGGGGAACGCCCCGGCACCCGTGTCCGGCGCGCCGGCCACCGCGGCGTCCGCACGACCCGGCCCCGACCCGGAGAGCCCCGCCGTCGCCGGGTCCCCCGCCACGTGCGGGGCCTCGTCACCCGCCCAGTCCAGGACCGTCGTCCCGGTGCGGATCACCGCGCCCGCGCGCGCGGCGGCCTCGGTCAGCCGGCGGGCGTACTCCGGGCCGGTCAGCGGACGCGTCCAGGTGCCGAAGCCGCCGTGAGCGCAGTGCCGTGGGACTCCCCCCGGCTCGGCCTCCCGTTCCAGCACCTCCACGTGCCCGGCACCCCCGGCGACCAGCCGTGCGGCGGCGACGAGTCCGGCGGGCCCGGCGCCGACGACCAGGACATCGACACGCCGCCGCTTCATCTCGGGCCGATTCGTCATGCCCGGCCCCTCCCGGACGACTCCCCGACGGCCCGCTCTCCCCTCACCGGCACCCCGACACCCGCCCGGGCCCCCGTGCGACAGCGCGAACCCCCCAGCGTGCGCGGCGGGTTCGTTGAAGCGGGGACACCGACACGCCGCCGCTTCGTCACGGGCCGATTCGTCATGCCCGGCCCCTCCCGGACGGCTCCCCGGCGGCCCGCTCTCCCCGCACCGGCACCCCGACGCCCGCCCAGGCCCCCGTGCGACAGCGCGAACCCCCCAGCGTGCGCGGCGGGTTCGTTGGAGCGGGGACACCGCCACGCCGCCGCTTCGTCACGGGTCGATTCGTCATGCCCGGCCCCTCCCGGACGGCTCCCCGGCGGCCCACTCTCCCGCCCCGCCCCCGGCAGCGCCCCGTTCGAACAACTCCCGTACCGCCGCCCCGCAGTAGAACCCCTGGCAGCGGCCCGCCCGGGCCCGTGTGCGACGGCGCAGGCCCTCCAGGGTGCGGGGTGGGATCGTGGTGGCGAGGGCGTCGCGGATCTCTCCTCTGGAGACGCGTTCGCAGTGGCAGACGAGGGTGCCGTACTCGGGGTCGGCGGCGATGAGTTCTGCCCGTTGGTAGGGGCGCGGGAACGCCACGCCGAGGTTGGGCATGGTCACCGGCTCGGGCTCGCGCACGGGGCCGAGGTCGAGCCCGGCGCCGGCCAGCAGGCCGGTGACATGGGCGGCGATGGCCATCGAGGCGGTCAGGCCGGTGGACCGGATGCCGCCGACGGTGACGTACGCCTGCTCGGGGTGGGCGGTGATGCGGTAGTCCTCCTGTCCGGTGGCCGCGCGGAGCCCCGCGTAGGCCGCGGTGACCTCCTCGTCGAGCAGGGCGGGCAGGACACGGCGGCCCTTGTCGCGCAGTCCGGCCAGGCCGTCGGCGGTGGAGCCGGTGGCCCGCTTGTCGTGCAGGTCCTCGGCGGTGGGGCCGAGCAGGACGTTGCCGTAGACGGTGGGCGCGACCAGGACGCCCTTGCCCAGCGCGGTGGGCACCGGCAGCAGGATGTGCCGGACCAGGGGACGGGCGAGCTTGTCGTACACCAGGAGCTGGCCGCGGCGCGGGGTGACGGTGAAGTCCTCGTGGCCGAGCAGCCGGTCGACGGTGTCGGCGTGCAGTCCGGCCGTGTTGACCAGGTGGCGGGCGCGCAGGAGGCCGCGGGAGGTGCGCAGGAGGTGGCCGTCGGCCCAACCGGCCTGCTGCACGGCGGTGTTCAGGTGCAGGTCCACTCCGGAGCGGACCGCCTGGGTGGCGTAGGCGAGGGTCGTCGTCCAGGGGCAGATGATGCTCTCGCCGGGCACGTGCAGCGCACCGAGCGCTCCGGGCCCGAGGTGCGGTTCACGGGCGTACAGCTCCCCGGGACCCAGCAGACCGGTCTCGTGGTAGCCGTTGCGCCCGGCCTTCTCGGCCAGCCGGGGCAGCGCGGCCAGTTGCTCCTCGTCCCAGGCGACCAGCAGGGCTCCGACGCGTTCGACGGGGATCCCGGACGCGGCCGCGTAGGCGCCGAGCAGGGCGTGGCCCTCGCGGACCAGCCGGGCCTCCAGGGTCCCGGGGGCGGCGTCGAAACCGGTGTGCAGGATCGCGGTGTTGGCCTTGGAGGTGCCCTGCCCGACATCGTCCTGGGCCTCGACCAGGGCGACGCTCAGGCGAGGATGCCCGGCGAGTTCGCGGGCGACGGCGCAGCCGACGACCCCGGCGCCGACGATCACGACGTCGTAGGTCCGGGTGGGCAGCGGACCCTGTGCGGTGACGGTCATGAGCCGAGCAGGGCGGCGACGGCCGTGCGGAAGCGGTCGCGGCGTTCTGCCGCCTGGTCGGCGGTGATGCGGGGCTCGTACACGGCGGCGGGCTTCCAGTCGGGCAGGGCCTGTTCGACGCCCAGGGTACGGTCCGCGCCGAGGCGGGCGAGGGCGGCCGCGCCGAGCGCGGTCGCGTCGGGCAGCCCGGAGACCTCGACGGGGCGTTGCAGCAGGTCGGCCTGGGTCTGCATGAGGAGGGCGGAGCGGGTCAGGCCGCCGTCGACGCGGAGCGTTCGCAGCGGGGTGCCGAGGTCGGCGGCGGCCGCGTCGGCGAGTTCGGCGACCTGGGCGGCGATGCCCTCGCACAGGGCGCGCACCAGGTGGCCGGCGGTGGTGCCGAGGCCGAGTCCGGTGAGTGAGCCGCGCAGATCGCCGCGCCACCAGGGCGCGGCGAGTCCGGCGAGGGCGGGCACGAAGGTGACACCGCCGTCGTCGGGGACGGCACCGCCGACGGGGTCCAGGTCAGCGGCGGAGTTGATGACCCCGAGGTCGGTGAGCCAGCGGACGGCGGAGGCCGCGGTGTAGACCTGGCCGTCCAGGCAGTAGGCGGAGGTTCCGGCCAGCCGCCAGGCCACACAGGCGGCCAGGCCCGAGTCGCCGCGCCGGGGGCGGTCGCCGGTGTGCGCGAGCAGGAACGCTCCCGTGCCGTAGGTGCACTTGGCGGCGCCGGGCGCGGTGACGCGCTGGGCGAGCAGGGCGGCCTGCTGGTCGACGATCAGTCCGGTGAGCGGGATCTCGCGGCCGAACGCCGTGGTCGTGCCGACGGGCTGGGCGTTGTCGGCCGGCTCCGGGAGCCGTTCGTCCGCCAGCCCGTACAGGTCCAGCGCCCTCGGCGACCACTGCGCGCGGTCCAGGTCGAGGAGCTGGGTACGGCCGGCGGTGGCTGCGTCGGTGGCGAAGGCGCCGGTGAGCCGGTGGACCAGCCAGGCGTCGGAGGTGGTGACGACGCCCTCACGGGTGCGGTGTCGGCGGATCCAGGCCATCTTGGGCGCGGCGAAGTACGGGTCGAGGGGCAGCCCGGTCAGCTGCCGCAACTCCTCGGCGTGCCCCGCGAGTTCGGTGCACACGCTCTGTGCGCGCCGGTCCTGCCACACCAGCGCGTCGGTGAGCGGGCGGCCGGTGGCGGGGTCCCAGGCGAGGACGGTCTCGCCCTGGTTGGCGAGGCCCAGCGCCGCGACGTCCTCGCCGGCCTCGGCGAGCGCCTGCCGTCCGGCGTCGACGATGGAGTCGTACAGCTCGGCGGGGTCCACCTCGGCCAGTCCGCCGGGCAGGTACCGGGGCCGGACCTCGGCGAAGCCGGAGCCCAGGACGCCGCGCTCGGGGCAGACCACGAGGGCCTTGGTGCCGGACGTGCCCTGGTCGACGGCGAGCACCGCAGCCGTCATCGCGCCCACCCCCGCTCCGCACCAAAGATCACCGCGTCAGCCTGCCGCCGCGCCGCACCCGGAGTCAAGCTCCCGCGGACGTCCAACTTGCCTGAACAAACAGTTGAGTTGGCAACAATGGCACGCCGCAACCCACACCTCTATAGTGACCGCCGTCCAGGCAGCCACACCACGATCGCCGCCCACAGGAGGGCTGTTGCCACGCCACCCCGCCAGTTCGCCCGCGTGCCAGTGGCCCGGGGCCGACGGCTGATGGCCAGAGAAGGACCCCGTCCCTCCTACGACCCCGCCGGCCCGGACACCGCCCTGCGGGCCGCGCTCCAGGACCTGCGCACCGGCCGCTGGATGGCCATGCGCACGCTGCTCGCGGACACCGCGCCCGGGTGGCAGTGGACGCAGCGCACGCAGGTCCTCGCGGCGGCCGCGGCCGGCACCGACGTGGTGCGCGCCTGGCTCGCGGAGGAGCCGGGCAGCGTGCACGCCGCGGTGATGCACGCGCGGGTCGGCGTGGAGCGCGCGCTGCGGGCCCAGCGGGAGAAGCACCTGCGCACCCACGAGTTGTGGATCGAGGCCTGGGACGCCGCGCAGTCCGCCACCCGGATCGCCCCACGCGACGCGGTGCCCTGGGTGTGCCTGCTGGCGCTGGCCCAGCTGGACCCGGAGCAGCGCTGGGAGGAGCACCGGGTGCCCGCGCCCGAGCCGATGCTGCCGCCGGGCCCCTGGGGGCTGCTGGCCGAGGCCGCCCGGCGTGACCCGTACAACCGCGAGGCCCACCACCGCATGCTGCAGTTCCTCTACGCGCGGAGCGGCTCGGGCCGGCTCGCGGAGGCGGCCGGCTACGCCCAGTGGGCCGCCCGGCAGGCCCCGGCGGGTTCCGCGCTGCATGTGCTGCCGCTGTACGTCCGGGTCGAGCGCTACCGGCGGGACAGCGGGCACGACGCGGCGCTCGACCTGCACTGGGTGGCGGAGGACGCGGCCCGCGAGGCGCGGCATGCCCTGCACTCCTGGTTCGAGCAGACCCATCGCGCCGAGCGCTCCCTGCTCGACCTCAACCACCTGGCCCACGCCCTGTGGGGCTCGTTGCGGTTCCCCGACGCGACGCGGGTGTTCGACGCCATCGGCCCGTACTTCACGCCACCGCCCTGGATGTACCGCACGCCCGACCGCGCCCGTGCCGTGGAGGTCTTCAGCCAGGCCCGGGACCGCTGCCGGGCGGCCGCGGACGGCCCCTGAACGTGCCCTGTCCCCAGCCCCTCGACCCGGAGGTCCGCCCCGCATGTCCCCCACCCCCGATCGCTCGCCCGCCCCGGGCCTGCCCCAGCAGGACGAGGAGCGGCGGCTGCGCGAACTCGGCTACCGCCCGGTGCTTGCCCGCCGCATGGGCGGTTTCGGCAACTTCGCGATCAGCTTCTCGGTGATCTCGATCCTGTCCGGCTGCATGACCCTGTACGGCTTCGGCCTGAACACCGGCGGCCCCGCCGTGATGCTGTGGGGCTGGGCGGGCGTCGGCCTGTTCGTGCTGTGCGTGGGCCTCGCGCTCGCCGAGGTCACCAGCGCCTATCCGACCTCCGGCGCGCTGTACTACATGGCCGACCGGCTCGGCGGCCGGCGCTGGGGCTGGTACACCGGCTGGCTGAATCTGCTCGGTCTGCTCGGTGCGATCGCCGGCATCGACTACGGCGCCGCGCTGTTCACCGGCGCGTTCGCCAACCTGCAGTGGGGCTTCTCACCGACGCCCGGCAGGACCATGCTGATCTTCTGCGCCATCCTGCTGCTGCACGCGGTGCTCAACCTGTTCGGCGTCCGTCTGGTCAGCCTGCTCAACTCGGTCAGTGTGTGGTGGCACCTCGCGGGTGTCGCGGTCATCGTCGGCGCCCTCGCGATCGTCCCCGACCACCACCAGTCGGCGTCGTTCGTGTTCACCAGGTTCGTCAACGAGACGGGCTGGCACAACCCGCTGTACGTGGCGGCGATCGGCCTGCTGCTCGCGCAGTACACCTTCTCCGGCTACGACGCCTCCGCGCACCTGTCGGAGGAGACCTCGCAGGCCTCGGTGTCCGCGGCGCGCGGCATCGTACGGTCCATCTGGGTGTCCTGGATCGCCGGCTTCGTGCTGCTCGCCGGACTGACCTTCGCCATCCAGGACTACGACGCCACGCGCACCACCGCCACCGGTGTGCCGCCCGCGCAGATCCTGCTCGACGGCCTCGGCACCGACGGCGCCAGCGCCCTGCTCCTGGTGGTGATCATCGCCCAGCTGTTCTGCGGCAACGCCGAGGTCGCCGCGGCCAGCCGTATGGTGTTCGCGTTCAGCCGCGACGGCGCGCTGCCCGGCTCGCACCTGTGGCGCAAGGTGAGCGGCCGCACCCAGACGCCGGTCGCCGCCGTCTGGCTGGCCGTCGTCGTGGCGGGTGTCCTCGCCCTGCCGTCGCTGTACTCGGCGACGGCGTACAACGCCGTGACGGCCATCAACGTCATCGGCATCACCCCCGCCTACGCGATCCCCGTGCTGCTGCGGCTGCGCGCGGGCGACCGCTTCCAGCCGGGTCCGTGGCATCTGGGCCGCTGGAGCAGGCCGATCGGCTGGACCGCGGTGATCTGGGTGGCCTGTGTGACGGTGCTGTTCTGCCTCCCGCAGTCCTCGCCGGTCACCGTCGACACCATGAACTACGCGTCGGTGGCGCTCGCCGTCGTCCTGGTCCTCGCGAGCATCTGGTGGTACGTCGCCCGCCGTTCGTACGGCACCCCGACCGCCGCCGCGTACGGCAGCGACCGCGACCAGGCCGAACTCGCGGAGGGCATCATCTGAGCGGCCTGCCCGAGGCGCCGGTCCGGGTGCGAACTGGAGTTCCGGATACGGCAGGATGAACGATCGCGCCGGTCACCGGAGTTCCTCCGGCCGGCGCGATCGCCATTCCGCACATCGAGCAGGTGACAACGTGACGACACTGCACAACTCCGCCCACGGCGCGCGCCCCGGAGGTGACCGGTGAACCGCGCGGTGACCCTCGACGACCTCGTCCTCGCCGGCACCTCCCTCGCGGCGGGCCTGCTGCTCGCCTTCCTCTCCCGCACGCTGCTGCGCTGGCTCGCCAAGCACGCCAAGCGGACCCGCTGGAGCGGGGACGACGTCATCGTGGACGCGCTGCGCTCGGTCGTGCCGTGGGCGGCGATCGCGAGCGGCGCGGCGGCGGCCGCGGCGGTGCTGCCGCTCACCCGGACCCTGCAGCACCACACCGACCAGATCCTCGAGGTCTGGCTGATCCTCGTGGTGACGCTGTCCGCGGCGCGGGTGATCGCCGGCCTGGTCCGCACGGTCACCCAGTCCCGCTCCGGCGTGGCGGGCTCGGCGACCATCTTCGTCAACATCACCCGGGTGCTCGTCCTGGCGCTCGGCTTCCTGGTCGTCCTGCAGACGCTCGGCATCTCCATCGCGCCCCTGCTGACCGCCCTGGGCGTCGGCGGCCTGGCGGTCGCCCTCGCCCTGCAGGACACTCTCGCCAACCTCTTCGCGGGCGTCCACATCCTCGCCTCCAAGACCGTCCAGCCGGGCGACTACATCCGGCTCAGCAGCGGCGAGGAGGGGTACGTCGTCGACATCAACTGGCGCCAGACGACGGTCCGCCAGCTGTCCAACAACCTCGTGGTCATCCCCAACGGCCAGCTCGCCAAGGCCAACATGACCAACTACACGCATCCCGAGCAGCGGTTGACGGTCCTGGTGCAGGCCGGGGTGGGTTACGACGCGGACCTGGAGCACGTGGAGCGGGTGACCGCGGAGGTCGTCGCGCAGACCATGCGGGAGGTCGAGGGCGCCGTCCCGGACCACGAGCCCGCGATCCGCTTCCACACCTTCGGCGACTCCCGCATCGGCTTCACGGTGATCCTCGGCGTCGGCGAGTTCAGCGACCAGTACCGCATCAAGCACGAGTTCATCAAGCGCCTCCACCGCCGCTACCGCGAGGAGGGCATCAGCGTCCCCGCCCCCGCCCGGACGGTCACGCTGCAGCAGGGGACCGTGGTGATCCCGCAGCAGCGAGGTGCGCAGGGCGCGGTGCCGCCGGCCTGATCCGAGAGGAAGGCCCTGGCGCCGGCCCCGAGCGGCCGAGGCGCCAGGGCCGGCCGGGCCGACCCGGACGAACGACGCCCGCTACGGGGTCTCGGCGGACCTCTCTCCCTGGACGACGCACAGGGACCAGATGATGAACCCGGACAGGGCGATCATCACGACGGACCAGACCGGGTAGTACGGCAGGGAGAGGAAGTTGGCGATGATGACCAGGCCGGCGATGCCCACGCCGGCGACCCGTGCCCACAGCGTCGGCCCGAACAGGCCGAAGCTGACGATCACGGCGATGGCGCCCAGGACCAGGTGGATCCATCCCCAGCTCGTGAGGTCGAACTTGAAGACGTAGTTGGGCGTCGTGACGAAGACGTTGTCCTGGGCGATCGCCATGATGCCCCGGAATATTCCGAGCAGCCCGGCGATCATCAGCATGACGCCCGCGAAGGACGTCAGGCCGCCCGCCCAGGCCTGCTTGGCGCCGTGGGCGTGTGCCCTGGTGGGGGGTGTCGCGCTCATGGAGGGCCTCGATTCGAATCTCGTGGGCGCGGCTCAGCGCCCGGGGGAGGTGAAGGTGTCGGAACGCCGGGCCGGGCCGGCGCCGCTGAGGACCTGCTCCTTCGCCCTGCGGAACTCGTCCTCGCTGATGTCGCCGTGGGCGCGCATGCCGGAGAGCTTGGCGAGTTCGTCGGCGCTGCTGGTGCCGGTGGTGCCCTGCGCGGCCTGCCGGATGTAGGAGTCGAAGGCCTCCTGCTGGGCGCGTGCCTGCGCGATCTCCCGCCGCCCCATGCCCTTGCCGCGGGCGATCAGGTACACGAAGACGCCCAGGAAGGGCAGCACGACCACGAAGAGCGTCCAGGCGGCCTTGCCCCAGCCGCTCATGGCGTCGTCGCGGAAGATGTCCACGACGACCCGGAACAGCAGGACGAACCACATGATCCACAGGAAGAACACCAGCATGGACCAGAAGACACCCAGCACCGGGTAGTCGTACGCGAGGTAGGTCTGTGCGCTCATGCCTTTCCTCCGTCCAGGTCGACGGCTCGCAGAGATCGCGAACCGGTCCCTGCCGTCTCCACCGTGCACCCGGCGAGCGGGGGTGTCCTCACCCGGGACGGGTGAGCGTGCGCGCCGCCGGGTCAGTGCGCGGCATCGGGTGCGCCCGGGAGCACACCGCTCCTGCGCAGGGCCGACCGCCAGGCGAAGGCGGCCGCCAGTTCGGCCAGGCCCAGCAGCACGAGCCACAGGCCCAGCAGCCGGGTGAGCGCTCGCGCCGACTCGGCGGGCAGTGCCAGCACCACGATCCCGGCGACGATGCCGAGCAGCGCGATGCCCAGGACGACGCCCCGGTGCGGCAGTTCCCCGGCGGCGATCGCCGTGTAGAGGGTGAGGGCGCCGGACACCAGCCACACGAGCCCGACGAGCAGTGACAGCGCGGTGACGGTCTGCAGCGGATGGCGCAGGCAGAGCACACCGGCCAGGACGTACAGCACCGCGACCAGCAGACCGGTGAGCCGCTCTCCGTGATCCTCCCGGGCGAACGCGGTCACGAACCGGATCGCGCCGGTGAGCAGCAGGTAGAGGCCGACGACCACGGCGAGGACGTGCAGTGTCTCGTCCGGCCAGACGAGGATCAGCACGCCTGCCGCCAGCGTCACGATCGCCGACCCCAGGATCCAGGTCCAGGAGCGGGCGAGCGCCGCCATGGCCTGCGCGGGGCCGGTGCCCGCCGGGCCGGGCGGATACGACGGTCCGGGTCGTGGCGTGTGTCCACGCGGTTCGGTCATGGCTCCTCCTCGCGTGATCGGAACAGGCCGTTCGCGGCCCGGCGGGGCAGCCCGACGCCCCTCGCGCAGACAGCATCCACAGGGCGCCGCCGGGCCGGATCACCCGCCACGGGTGATCCCTCCGCTCGGCCCGGCCGGTGGGATGGAGCACCGGCGGACGGCCCGTGCTCCTCCGGCGAGAGCCGGGTGCCCCTGGCGAGGAGCAGGCCGCAGGACCAGGAGGGTGGACCATGACCGCTCCGAGTGGCGTCACCGTCTCTCCGGCTCCGGCCGACCGGGCGGCCCTCGGCAGGCGGGCCCGCGGGCGCGCGCCGCGCTCGGGCCACGGCGAGTTCGAGGCCGCGCCGGACCGGCCGGACGCGTCGGTGAGCGTCCGTCACCGCGGCGGCCGACGCGTCTCCGCGACCCGCGGGCCCGGCGGCCGGCAGCGGTTCGGCAGCCCGTAGGGGTGTGCCTCGTCGACGACCGGACCGGGCGGCACCCGCCGGATCCTGTTCCGCCCGGCCGCACCGGGCCTCACCCCGCGCGGGTGATCCGGTGTCCGCGCTTCAGTGCGTCACAGCGAACTTGAACGTGATGATCGCCAGGCCGAGCACCAGATTGACCGAGGCGCTGCCCGCCACCAGCCGCCATGACGCTCCGGCCTGTCGTGCGCCGGCCGCGGACCAGCCCACCTGACCGGTCACCGCGACGGCGACCGCCAGCCAGACCGCGCCGTCGGCGTCCAGGCCGAACAGGGGGCTGACAGCGACGGCGAGGGCCGGCGGGACGGTCGCCTTGACGATCGGCCACTCCTCGCGGCACACGTGCAGGACGGTGGGCCGGTCCAGAGCCCGTTGCGCGAGGCGGGCCCCGAACAACTGGGCGTGAACGTGCCCGACCCAGAACACGAGACCGGTGAGCAACACCAGCAGCGCCAGCTCCAGGCGGGGGAACTTCCCCAGGCCGCCGGCGCCGATCACCACCGAGGCCGCGAGCATGGACCCGTACACGGCACCCGTGTAGTCGGCGTGGGCGCGGCGCTCGGCACGGCGTGCCCGGGCTGCTGCGCGGTCGGCCGTGGACATCGCCGAAACCTTCATGATCGTTCCACGGAGCCCGCGGCGCCCGCCGGTGCCGGGCCCCGCGAGGGGTGCTCACGGCGGCCGGGCCCCGTCGGCAGGTGCGGAGTGACGAGGAAGCTCGCCAGGGTGATGCCGCCGGTGGCGAGGATCGCCGCTCTCAGGCCGTCGAGCTGTGCCGTGGCGTACGAGTCCGTGAGGGCGTCCACCTCGTGCGGTGGCAGTCCGGCGCGCTGGGCGGCCGAGCGGACCTGGTCGGTGGGGACGAAGCTGATCCCGGCCTCCAGGCGGACGCTGGTCTGCTGCCGTGCCTGGGCCGACAGAAGGGGATCGGTCTCCACTTCCGTGGTGAACGCGTGTGCCAAGGCACCGATGAGTATCGAGCCGATGAGTGCGGTGCCCAGCGCCGAACCGAGGTTCTGCGCCGTGAACTGCAGGCCGCCGACCTCGCTGCGTTCCGCCTCGCCGACGCTGGACTGGACGACGTTGCCCAGTTGGGAGGCGAGCAGCCCCATACCGATGCCGAGCACCGCCATGGCGCCGGCGAACTGGCCGTTGTCGATCTTCGGTTCGATGGTGGCGAGCAGCCACACGATGGATCCGGTCAGCGCCAGCAGTCCCAGCCGGACGACCCGGCGCGGCCCCAGGGTGCGCCCGAGCCGGGCGGCGCCGAGGGAGGTGACAAGCATCGTCACGGAGACCGGCAGCAGCCGCAGCCCCGTCTGGAAGGCGTCGAAGCCCTGGACCACCTGAAGGTACAGCGGAATGGTGAAGAACAGTCCCAGCAGGATCAGGTTCTGGCTCAGCAGGGTGAGCAGACCGGACCGCAGGGGCGGCCGGCGGAGCAGGGACAGGTGCACCAGGGGGTCTGCGCCGGTGGCCTCGCGTCTGCGGTCCCAGCGTACGAAGAGGGCCAGCACGGCCACACCGGCGCCGACGACGAAGAGGGTGGGCGCGAACCCGAGGACGGTGAAGGGCGGGTTGCGCGGCCGCACCCAGCCCCAGGTGCTGCTCTGCAGCACCCCGAGCACGCCCAGCCCCAGTCCGCCCGCCGAGAGGACCGCGCCGAGCGCGTCCAGCCGGGGCGGCGGCCCGGTCCGCGCGGCCTCCCGGACCACCCGGTGGCACAGCAGGACGACCACGACGACCACGACCTCGCCCGCGAAGACGAGCCGCCAAGTCAGATAGGTCGTCACCCAGCCACCCAGCAGCGGCCCCACGGCGATGCCCGCACCGGCCAGTCCGCCGATCACCCCGTAGGCGACGGCCCGGTCCCTGCCGCCGTAGGACTCGGCGACCAGGGCCGCCATGGCGGGCAGCACCATCGCGGCACCCAGCCCCTCGATCACCGACCAGCCCAGTGCGAGCACCCACAGGGTGGGCGCCAGGGCGGTGAGGGCCGAACCGGTGCCGTACACGATCAGGCCGAGCAGGAACAGACGACGACGGCCGTGGATGTCGCCCAGCCTGCCACCGATGATCATGAAGGCGGCCATGACCAGGGCGTACAGCGTGATGACCGCCTGGATGGCGGTGACCTCGGTGTGGAAGTCCTCGACCAGTCGGCTGATGGAGACGTTCATGACCGACGTGTCCAGGACCATCAGGAACTGGGCCGTCCCGAGCACCATCAGGGTGCGCCAGTGTTTCACGGTGTCCACCACCCGGCGTCGGTGACGGTCCGGTGTGTCCGGCCGCCACCCCATCTCAGCCCATGGCACCGCGTACGCGCCTCACCCGTCACGGGCGAACCGCCCGGCCGGGTGTCGGCCGCGGAGCGGGCGGCGGCGCTCGTGCTCGGCGAGGTTTCAGGAGCCGCGCGCTCCACGGTCGCGCAGCGGAGGCGGGCTGCCGAGGCGGTGCGCCAGGAAGGGCTCCTGCGCCAGTACGGCCCCCGCGCTGACGGCGACGGCCGTGGCGACGCACAGCACGACCAGCCAGGACAGGACCACGAACACGGACCCCACGGAGCCGTAGCCAGCGAGGGCCCGGTCGAGGGCCTGCGGCATGTACAGACGTGCGGTCAGCGCCAGTGCGGTGAGGACGGTGGCCGTGATCAGGGCGGCCGGCAGCAGGGGCTTCCAGCCGACCATGCCGCCGAGCAGCAGATGCTGGGTCCACCACCACAGGCCCACCTGACTGACCCAGGTGAGGGGGACGCCGAGCCAGGCGCCGGCCCCGAAGCCGTCACGCAGAGGACCCTGGAGCACCAGGACACCGATCCACAGACCCAGCCAGGCCAGCCAGCGCCAGGCGGCGATCCGGGTGCCGGTGCGCGGGATCTCCCAGGCTCGCTTGCACAGCCGTTGCATCGCCCGGCTGACGGCGGTCGCCGACAGCAGCACCATCAGCCCTCCCACCACGCCGGTCGTCTGCCGCAGGTCGCCGGACGTGGGCTGGAACACCTGCTCCAGCTCGGCACGCGCCGCACCCGTCAGCCCGAAGATCGATGTCACGGACGCGATCAGCTGATGGCGCACCGCCGCCGGGGCACAGGCCGCGACGACGAACAGCAACGGGACCGCGGTGAGGAAGCACTGCGCGGCGATGCGGGTACCGGAGTCGAAGATGTTCACGGTCACCATGCGGTCCGCGAGACGCATGACCACGGGGAACCGGCTCTCCGCCTTCCGGTGCACCGATCTCGCCCGGTCGGTGAGCCTCTGCAGACGCCCTGCCGGTGTCATCGGGATCCCCCGGGGAAAGACCGCGGGCACGCCCGGCCCCCGCCTGTGGGCGGCACCCCGACGGTCGGCATGACATCGCTCCCTTCGCTGGGACCAGGGTGGCGGGTCACGCACCGCGCGGCACTCCGGAAGGTCCCCCGGTGGACCGCCGACATGACCGAGAAGATCGGCCGGCTCAAGCAGCCGGCCGACCTGAAGGCCGAGGGCATCCTGACGGACGAGGAGTTCGAGAGCCAGAAGCGCCTGCTGCTGAGCTGAACCACGTCCCCGTGACGTACGCTCGGCACGGCATGACCACCTCGCCCGATCCCCGTTCCCTGGACCAGCGGCTGGACGCGATCGCCCGTCAGCCCTTCCGGGCCGGGTTCCACCTGCGCGGGCGGGAGCGGGCGACCGCCGGCCTGAAGGGGCCGGCGACGATCCGGTGGCACGCCTACGACCTGGTCGCCGCGCGGCTCGCCCCGGCGGAGCCGTACAAGGACGGCAGGCAGACGCCGTACCGCGGTCACCCGGTCTTCGTCGCCCAGCACGCGACCGCCACCTGCTGCCGGGGCTGTCTGGAGCGCTGGCACGGGATCCCCAAGGGGCGGGAGCTGACCCGTGCCGAGCATGTCTACGTGGTGGATGTGATCTGCCGCTGGATCGAGCGGGAGATGACGGGCGGAGCCGCTCACGGCCCCGCCCGGCGCCGCTGATCAGAGCGTCGCGGAGTTATCGTGCACGTGGCCGCCGCGCCTGCTGTGCGGCGCCACGAGGGAGGACGTGACCGGGGTCACCGTCCAGTCGGGGTGGCCCGGCATGCGCGGGGTCTTCGTGCCGTACAGCCAGTCGCGCAGGAAGCCGGACAGGTCCTGGCCGCAGACGTCCGAGGCGACCGCGATGTAGTCCTCGGTGGTCGCCGAGGAGCCGCGGAAGCGGTCCAGGAAGGCGCGCTCGACGGAGTGGAAGAGGTCCTCGCCGACCAGCTGCCGGAAGGCGTACAGGACGAGGACGCCACCGAGGTAGCGCTGGCTGTCGAAGAGGTTCGTGGCGTTCGGGGCGGCCACCGGCCCGGAGTCGTGGCGCCACTGGTCGCCGCGGGCGTAGGTGTCCTTCATCCGGGCTTCCATCGTGGTGAGGCCGAGGGAGTCGGCCCAGCCGCGCTCGTAGCGGTAGAGCAGCCCGTAGAAGTCCGCGTGGCCCTCGTTCAGCCACAGGTCGGCCCAGGTGGCGGGGCTGACGAGGTTGCCGAACCAGGAGTGCACCAGCTCGTGCATCATGTGCGAGCCGATCTTCTTCTCCTCCTGGAGCAGGAAGTTCGGCTTGTACAGGGTGAGGGTCTGGGTCTCCAGGCCGGTGAAGTCGAAGGCGTTCGGGTCGTCGGAGTTGCAGGGCAGCAGGCCGTACGTCTCGAACGGGAAGGATCCGAGCCGCTGCTCCAGCCAGGACACCTGTCCCGGCGTGAGGGCGAGGGCCGGTTCGAGGGCCGCGGCGCGGGCCGACGGCACCACGTCGCGCAGCGGCAGGCCGGACGGGCCCTGCCGGTCCTTGACCACATAGTCGCCGACGGTGATCTGGACGAGTTCGGTGGCGAGCGGGGAGACCGAGTGGTACGAGTACGCCGTGCGGCCGCCGCTCAGCGACTCGGTGCCGGTGAGCAGTCCGTTCGCCACGGCGCGCAGCCCGCTCGGCACCGTGATGCGGAAGCTGAAGTCGGCCTTGTCCGAGGGGTGGTCGTTGCACGGGAAGACGGTGTGCGCGGAGTTCGGCTGCGGGCAGATCGCGAAGCCGTCCGGGGTGGGCACCCAGGCCGTGTGCGAGAGGGTGCCGCGCGGGTCGGCCGCGTAGTCGATCCGGACGGTCACCGCCGCGTCGGCCGCGAGCGGCCCGGCAGGGGTGATCCGCAGCTTCTCCTGCTGCTGCTCCCAGACGGCCGTCGCGCCGCTCACGGACACGGTGTGTATGTCCAGGCCGAGCGCGTCGAGCGAGAACCGGGTCAGCGCACAGGTGGTGCGGATCTTCAGGGTGGCGGCGCACTCCACCCGCTTGGTCGTGGGGTCGTAGGCGAGGTCGAGGTGGTACGACGACACGCGGTAGCCGCCGTTGCCGAGCGTCGGGAAGACCGGGTCGCCGAGGGTTTCAGGGGCCGGCTCCCCCGTGCGCCTGCCGGTGCCGGCCGCGCGGGCCGGGGAGCCGGCGGTCAGCGCCGTGGCCGTACCGAGGAGGGCGGCCGCCGGGGCCGTCACTCTGCTGCGATATCTCATGATCCGCCTTCGGTCGGGCGGCCGGGTGGTCGGTCCGGCCGCCGGTCGGTGACGATCGCCCGTGGTCTGCGGGTGATCGTTTGTCATGACCACCAAAGGCGGGTCGCGGTTGCGCCGACGCGCCGGATTTTCCGGCCGGGACCCCTGTCGAGCGCATCCCGGTCACGAGATATCTTGATGTCGAGCAATGTTGCAGACGTGGAGCGGAGCACCCGGTGACTGACTCGACCATCATCTACACCTACACAGACGAGGCCCCGGCCCTGGCGACGCATTCGTTCCTGCCGGTGATCCAGGCGTACGCCTCGCAGGCGGGTGTGCCCGTGACCACCCGGGACATCTCGCTGGCCGGGCGCATCATCGCCGTCTTCCCGGAGTACCTGAACGAGGACCAGCGCATCCCGGACGCGCTGTCCGAGCTGGGCGAGCTGGCCAAGACCCCCGCGGCCAACATCATCAAGCTGCCGAACATCTCGGCGTCCATCCCGCAGCTGAAGGCCGCGATCGCCGAGCTCCAGGGCAAGGGCTACGCGCTGCCGGCCTACCCGGACGACCCGAAGACCGACGAGGAGCGCGAGATCCGCGCCCGCTACGACAAGGTCAAGGGCTCCGCCGTCAACCCGGTGCTGCGTGAGGGCAACTCCGACCGCCGCGCCCCCGCCTCGGTGAAGAACTACGCCAAGACCCACCCGCACCGTATGGGCGCCTGGACCTCCGAGTCCAAGACCAACGTGGCGACCATGGGCGAGAACGACTTCCGCTCCACCGAGAAGTCGGTCGTCATCGCCGAGGACGGCGCGCTGAGGATCGAGCTGGTCGGCGCGGACGGCACCACCACCGTCCTGAAGGAGTCCGTACCGGTCCTGAAGGACGAGGTCGTCGACGCCTCCGTCATGCACGTCGCCGAGCTGGAGCAGTTCCTCGCCGCGCAGGTCGCCCGCGCCAAGCAGGACGGCGTCCTGTTCTCCGTGCACCTGAAGGCCACGATGATGAAGGTCTCCGACCCGATCATCTTCGGTCACGTGGTGCGCGCCTTCTTCCCGAAGACCTTCGCGAAGCACGGCGCGACCCTCAAGGCGGCCGGCCTCACCCCGAACGACGGCCTCGGCGGCATCCTGAAGGGCCTGGAGAACCTGCCCGAGGGCGCCGAGATCAAGGCCTCCTTCGAGGCCGAGATCGCCGAGGGCCCGGCCCTCGCCATGGTCGACTCCGACAAGGGCATCACCAACCTGCACGTCCCGTCGGACGTCATCGTGGACGCCTCCATGCCGGCCATGATCCGCACCTCCGGCCACATGTGGGGCCCCGACGGCCAGGAGGCCGACACCCTCGCCGTCATCCCGGACTCCTCCTACGCCGGTGTCTACCAGGCCGTCATCGAGGACTGCCGGGCCAACGGCGCCTACGACCCGTCGACCATGGGCTCGGTCCCGAACGTCGGCCTGATGGCGCAGAAGGCCGAGGAGTACGGCTCCCACGACAAGACCTTCGAGGTCCCGGCCGCCGGCACGGTCCGCCTGGTCGACCGGGCCGGCAACGTGCTCATCGAGCAGCCGGTCGCGCAGGGCGACATCTTCCGCGCCTGCCAGACCAAGGACGACCCGATCCGCGACTGGGTCAAGCTGGCCGTCACCCGCGCCCGCGCCACCGGCGACCCGGCCGTCTTCTGGCTGGACGAGAACCGCGCCCACGACGCGCAGCTCATCGCCAAGGTCGAGCAGTACCTGCCGGAGCACGACACCGAGGGCCTGGACATCAGGATCCTGTCCCCGGTCGAGGCCACCAAGCTGTCCGTGGAGCGCATCCGCCGCGGCGAGAACACCATCTCGGTGACCGGCAACGTGCTGCGTGACTACCTGACCGACCTCTTCCCCATCCTGGAGCTGGGCACCAGCGCCAAGATGCTGTCGGTCGTCCCGCTGATGGCGGGCGGCGGCCTGTTCGAGACGGGCGCCGGCGGCTCGGCGCCGAAGCACGTCCAGCAGCTGGTCAAGGAGAACTACCTGCGCTGGGACTCCCTCGGTGAGTTCTTCGCGCTCGTGCCCTCCTTCGAGCAGTACGCGGCGGCCACCGGCAACACCCGCGCCAAGGTCCTCGCCGACACCCTCGACCGCGCCACGGCGACCTTCCTCAACGAGGACAAGTCCCCGACCCGTCGTGTCGGCGGCATCGACAACCGCGGCAGCCACTTTTACCTGTCCCTGTACTGGGCGCAGGAGCTGGCGCGGCAGACCGACGACGCCGACCTGGCCAAGGCCTTCGCGCCGCTCGCCGAGACCCTCGCCGCGAAGGAGCGGGAGATCGTGGACGAGCTGATCGCGGTCCAGGGCAAGCAGGCCGACATCGGCGGCTACTACCAGGTCGACAAGGCCAAGGCGGACGCGGTCATGCGCCCGTCGGCCACCTGGAACGAGGCGCTGGCGTCCCTCAGCTGACGCCGGCGGCGCCCCAGCCGCTCGCCTGATTGATCCTGCGCCCCGGCCGGTACCCCGGCCGGGGCGCAGGCATGTGCGGACGCCGCCCCGGTGCGGGAGAGGGGCCGGCCCTCACCACTCCCGGCGATCAGCTCCTCCACGTACGCGTCGGCGAAGCCGTAGGCCCGCGCGACGAACCGGAAGGCCGCGCCGATCTCCTCGCGGGCCACGGTCTCGATCTCACTGCCGGCCGCCTCGAACTCGGCCTCCAGCGCGTTGAACTCCTCGGTGGCGGCCTGCGTCAGCCGGTACAGCGCGGCCAGGCCGGCGGGCCGCTCGGCCTCGATCCGCGCGCACAGGGCGAGCAGGATCGCCCGGCCCTTGTCCACGAGGTGGTCCGGGACATAGCCGTCCCGGTACATCCCGTCCAGGAAGGCGTGCGCCGCCACCCGCGGATCGCTGATCGGCATGTCCGGTCCCGCCCCTCGCCCGGTTGTCGATGTGACACCTTGATCCTGCACCAGCCCACCGACAACGCCCCGGAGTCGCCCGTGCCCTCCTTCGAACTCCTGCCCGGTGCCCCCGAGTCGCCCGTCCTGCTGCACGTGCCGCACTCCGCGCGGGCGGTTCCCGGGGACGCGCGACGCGGGATCACGCTGGACGACCGTGCGCTGGAGCGGGAGCTCGACCACATCACCGACGCGCACACCGCGGAGCTGGCGGAGCGGGCCGCCGGTCTGGCCGCCGTCACGCCCTGGCGGTTCGTGAACCGGCTGTCGCGGCTGGTCGTGGATCCCGAGCGGTTCCCGGACGAGCGGGAGGAGATGACGGCCGTCGGCATGGGCGCGGTGTACACGCGGACCACACACCGGGGCGAGCTGCGGCCCGCGGGCACCGACCCGGAGCCGCTGCTGGAGCGGTACTTCCGGCCGTACGCCCGGGCCATGTCCGAGGCGGTCGCGGGGCGGCTGGCGGCGACCGGGCGGGCTGTGGTGATCGACGTGCACTCCTATCCGACCGAGCCGCTGCCCTACGAACTGCACGCCGATGGGCCGCGTCCGCCGGTGTGCCTGGGCACGGACGCCTTCCACACGCCACCGGAGCTGACGAGGGCGGCCCGCGAGGCGTTCGCGGTGTGCGGGGAGACGGGGCTGGACAGCCCGTTCGCCGGGACGTACATACCACTGGAGTTCTACGGCCGCGACGCGCGGGTCAGCGCGCTGATGGTGGAGATCCGCCGGGACACGTACATGGCGGAGCCGGGCGGGGCGGCGGGGCCGGGCCTGGACCGCCTGGCCACAGCGCTGGCCGCGCTGGTCGAAGCGGCCTGAGCGCGGCGCCCCCGAAGGGGCGTGGGCCCGTGTTCGGCCTGCGGTCTCGCCGCGGGGGGGGCGAGCGACCGACACGCGGCCGCACACGTCCGACGGCGGACGGCCCCGCCCCCCGAGGGCCCCCGGTCCCACACTCGGAGCACCACCGCAGGACAGCCGGAGGCACCCGTACCAGGGTGGAGGGCATGACCGAGGAGAGCACGCTCACCGGCCAGGCCCCGCCCCCCGTACGGGACTGGTCCACGCCCGACCTGGACGGCACGGACTTCGACCCGGTCCTCGCCGGCCTCATGCGCGAGGGTCCGCTGACCCGGATCCGGTTGCCGTTCGGCGAGGGCTGGGCGTGGCTGGCGACCCGCCACGACGACGTGAAGCTGATCACCAACGACCCGCGGTTCAGCCGCGCCGAGGTGACGCGGCGTCAGGTGACCCGCATGGCGCCGAACTTCGCGCCGCGCCCGGGCTCGCTCGCCTGGGCCGACCAGCCTGACCACAACCGGCTGCGCAAGCCGGTCGCCGGCGCCTTCACCGTGAGCGCCATGAAGCGGCTGCGCCCCCGTGCACAGGAGATCCTGGACGAGCTGGTGGAGGACGTCGTACGGGACGGGCCGCCGGCCGAGCTGGTGGAGCGGGTCCTGGAGCCCTTCCCGCTCACCGTCGTGAGCGAGGTGATGGGCGTGCCCGCGGCCGACCGCGAGCGGGTGCACGCCTGGACCCGGGAGATCATCTCCACCAACGGGGCCGAGGCGGCCGGCCGGGCCAAGGAGGGCCTGTACGGGTGGATCACCGCGACCATCCGGGCCCGGGCCGACAGCCCGGGCGAGGACGTCTACTCGATGCTCGGCGGCGCCGTGGCGCGCGGGGAGATCAGCGAGGAGGAGGCCGTCGGGCTGGCCGGCCCGCTGCAGATCGGCGGCGAGGCCGTCACCCACAACTGCGGGCAGATGCTGTACCTGATGCTGACCCGGCCCGAACTGATGGAGCGGATGCGCGCGCGTCCCGAGGCGCGCGGTCCGGTGCTGGACGAGCTGCTCCGCTGGATCCCGCACCGCAGCTCGGTCGGGCTCGCCCGGATCGCGCGGGAGGACGTGGAGATCGCCGGCCACCGGATCGCGGCGGGCGAGCCCGTCTACGTCTCCTACCTCGCCGCCAACCGCGACCCGGCCGTCTTCCCCGACCCGGACCGCATCGACCCCGACCGCGAGCCGAACCCGCATGTGGCGTTCGGCAACGGCCCGCACTTCTGCACCGGCACCCTGCTGGCCCGGCTGCAGACCGAGCTGCTGGTGGACACCCTGCTGGACCGGCTGCCCGGGCTGCGGCTCGCGGTGCCGGCCGAGGAGGTGCGGTGGCGGCACCGGACGATGATCCGCGGTCCGCGGACGTTGCCCGTGACCTGGTCCGCCTGAGGGTGATTCAGGCCCGCAGCCACTCCGTGACGATCACCTCCGCGCCGGTCCGCAGCCTGAGGGCGAACGGGCCGGCCGGTGGTGTGTCGCTGGTGAAGCGGCCGAGGGTGTCGACGGCGACCGGGCGGGCGGTCTGCGGGCCGCCGAGCACCTCGATGCGCGCCGACCGCGGCGGCAGCACCTGGCCGATCAGCCCGTCCTCGGTGACCTCGACGTCGACGGTGACCTCGCCCGCGCGGAACGTCAGCATCCGCGGGGCGTCCGTGACACCCCTGACCGGCAGCGCGTCCATGAGCGAGTCGAAGGTCAGCTCGGCGATCCGCGCGTCCAGGTCGTGCAGCGCGTAGGCGTCCAGGGCCAGTTGGCGCAGGGCTTCCGGCACCGGGTCGAGGACCGCGGCGGCCTGCCGCAGCTCCTCCTCCAGCAGGGCGTCCGCCAACTCCTCCTCAGCGGTGCTCCGTTGCGGGCTCCGGTTCTCGTTCTCGTCCTCGTTCACGCCGCACCCCGTGAGTCCATCCGGGCCCGCAGCCGGCGCAGACAGCGCTGGCGCAGGGGACCGATACTGCCGACCGCGATACCGAGCGCGGCCGAGATCTCCCCGTAGCTGGGCGGCGGGGAGGACACCAGCACGCGCAGCAACTGCCGGCAGCGCTCCCCCAGTCCGTCCAGCTCCTGCCACAGGCGGCGGACCCGCTCGGCCCGGTCCGCGGCCTCCTCCGAAGCGATCAGCGACTCCTCCGGGGTCCGCTCCTCGCTCGCCCGGTCCAGCACCCGCGGGTCGTCCGTCAGGGTCAGCCGGGTCAGGCTCTTGAGCACCTTCAGGCACTCGTGGCGGGCCGTACTCGCCAGCCACGAGGCGGCCTTGTCGGGTTCACGGATGCCGCCCAGGTGCTGCGCGAAGCGGAACCACACGGTCTGGTAGACCTCGTGCCCGTCGGCGTCGGAGAGCCGGTGCGCGCGCACCACCGACCACACCAGCGGACTCATCCCTTCCACCAGCGCCTTCCAGGCCGCGGCGTCCCCGTCGACGGCGGACCGGACGAGCGCGCCGACCTCTGTTCGGTCCACGGCTCCACCCCTCGTGTACGGCTCGTCATCGTACGCCGTGGAGCGGAGGGTTCCGGCACTCATGCGGGCAGGGCCGGAGCGACGGCCGGGACCGGGCGCCAGGTGGGCGGCCGGAGCACGGTGACGCGCGCCCCGCGCACCTCCGCGCTGTCGGTGGCCGCCGCGAGCAGGTGGTCGCGGGCGGCGCGCGGGTCGCGCTCCCCGTGCGCCGTCATGTGTGCGGCGACGAGGCCCACGACGGCCGGCGTGGCGAAGGAGGTGCCGCTCCACTGCGCGAGCCCGTCGAACATCACCTGGTGCGGCTTGGCACCGGTGCTCTCCCGGCCCTCGCTCAACGCCCCGGTGTGACGCGGGAACTGGCAGGTGCAGGAGTAGTCGTAGCCGAACCGGCAGGCCTCGTAGGTGGAGTGCTGGTAGATGTACGGCACGGGCGTGTCGAAGCCGGTGAGGGCGCTGGTGAGGCGCTCGCCCGGGGCGAAGACCCGCACCCAGGGCCCGTGGTTGCTGAAGCAGGACTCGCTCTCGCCGTCGGCGCTCAGCGCGCCGACCGACAGGACGCTGTCCGCGTACTCGGGCCGGCCCGCGTAGGCGGCGGGCCAGAACGGAGCGTTGCTGGAGTTGTTGCCGGCGGCGGCCACCAGCAGGGTGCGCTGCTCGCGCAGTTCCCGCATGAACGCGTCCAGGCCGATGAGCCCGTCGGTGCCGTCGGTGGTGGTGCCGGCGGAGAGGCTGATGATGTCGGGCCAGCCGCCCTCGTCGACGGCCTCGAAGAGCCGGGCACCGAACTCGGACTCCAGGATCGCGCCCGCGTCGCTCAGGGTGTCGCGGACGGTCACCCGGGTGTTGGGCGCGACGGCCGCGAGGATCCCGGCGATGAACGTGCCGTGTCCGGCGTACTGCCGCAGCACCCCGTCGGCGTCCGTCTCGGCCGGCTGGGCGTCGCCCGTGGTGTGGGCGAGCAGCGGGTAGCCGCCGTGGTCGTGCACGAGCCCGGTGTCGATCACGAGGACACCGACGGCGCTGTCCGCGTCGTAACGGCCCTCGGCGGCCGCCGGGTTGGCCTGCCGGGTGCGTGCGACCGGCACCGGTTCGTCGCCGGGGCAGGCGTTGACCGCGATGTGCACCACGTGGTTGCGGCCCACCAGCCGGCGTCCCCGGCGGTCCTCGGCCTCGCGCAGGGCGCGCAGCGCGTGCGGCACGGTGTCGTCGCCGGCGCCGGGCTCGCCGGTGCGGATGCGGGTGACGCCGGTGCGGTTGGTCTCGGGGCCGTCCCGGCGCACGTGCTCGGGGACCAGGCCCTCGGTCGCGGTGAAGTGGGCGCGCACGGCGTCCTCGACGATTCGGGCCTCCTCGCCGTCCCGGGCGAGGACGACACCCTTCTCGTACAGGAAGTGCGCGTCGTCGTCCGGGCCCATGGCCAGCGGAACGCCGGACATGGAGCGCTGGATGTGCTCGAACTGCTCGTGGAACCGCTGTGGTGCCATGACCTGTCCTCCCCCTGGAGACGCTGTTCGACAGTGAGAGCCGCGGGGCCACCGTCTGATACATCAGGCCACTACCATGCGAGGCGTGACGGCGGGAAGAGAGTCGGTTCTCGAGCTGCTGCCCCTGGTGTTCGCCGACCCGGGCGAGGCCCGGGCGCGCGCGGAAGGGGTGCTGCGGGCCGGTCCGCCGCCGCTGCACGCCAGCGTCGCCCACCAGGTGCTCGGCATCTGGCAGCGGGACTTCGGCGATCTGCGGATCGCGCTGCGTCATCTGCGCCGGGCCCGGGACCTGGCCGCGCGCGCCGAATCGGCCGACCGTGAGGCGGATGTGCTCGCGACGCTGGGGGTCGCACTGGTGCACGCGGGGCGCACGCGGCAGGGGCTCACCTCCTTCGAGCGGGGAGTGGCGCGGGGCAGCGCCCACACCCGGGCCCGGGTGCTGTACCGGCGGGCGTACGTGTGGTGGGTGCTGGGGCGGCACCGGGAGGCGCTGGAGGACGTACGGCGGGCGCTGCCGGTGCTGCGGCAGCTCGGCGACGACATCTGGACCGCGCGGGCGCTGACCCTGCGGGCGACCGTCCATCTGGCGCTCGGTGCGGTGGACCGGGCGGTCGCGGACTTCACGGCGGCGGAGCGCCTGTGGGACACCACCGGCCAGGAGCACGACAAGGCCGACGCGGTGGAGAGCCGGGGGCTCGCCGCGTTCCGCTCCGGGGACATCCCGGCGGCGCTGCGGCTGCTGGACGAGGCCGAGGAGCGGTACGCGAAACTCGGCACCCCCACCTACATGCTGTCGATCCGGCGCTGCGAGGTGCTGATGGCGGCCGGTCTGGCGCCCGAGGCGCTCGCCGAGGCGGACGCGACGATCGCGCTGCTGGACCGGATCGGCGGGCAGACCACCCGCAAGGCCGAGCTGCTTCTGGCCGCGGCCCGGGCCGCCCGCTCGGCCGGGGACGCGCACACCGCCGTGGCCCGCGCCGCCGTCGCGGTACGGCTGTTCGCGGCGCAGCGGCGGACGTGGTGGGAGACGCACGCCCGGCTGGTGCTGATAGAGGCGCGGGTGGCGGGCGGGCGCCGCTCCGGGCGGCTGGTCGCGGACGCGGCGGCGGTCGCCGCGAAGCTGGCCTCCTTCGGCTCGCCCGCCGCGCCGGAGGCGTCGCTGCTCGCGGGCCGGATCGCGCTCGCGCTCGGCTGGACGGCCGACGCGGAACGGCACCTGGCGGTGGCCGCGCGCAGCCGGTACGGCGGCCCGCCCCCGGCCCGGGTGACGGGCTGGGCGGCGCAGGCGCTCCGGGCGCGGGCGGCCGGGTCCCGGCGGGGTGTGCTGGAGGCCTGCCGGCGCGGCCTGGACGTGCTGGACGACCACCGGATGACGCTCGGCGCCTCGGAGCTGCGGGCGCACGCGACCGCCCAGGGCGCCGAACTGGCCGCGCTGGCCCAGGAGGTGAGCCTCGCCCAGGGCACTCCGCGACGGCTGCTGGAGTGGAGCGAGCGCTGGCGGGCGACCGTACTGTCCGCGCCGCCCACCCGGCCGCCCGCCGACCCGGCGCTGCTGAGCGGCCTGACCGCCTACCGGGAGATCGCGGCCCGCGCCGAGGAGGCCCGCATGGAGGGCCGGCCGGTGCCCGCGCTGGAGCGCGAACAGCGGCGCCTGGAGCGGGAGATCCGCTCCCGCACCCACCACATGCGCGGTGCCGCCCCGTACGAGGGGGACCGCTTCGACGTGGCCCGCCTGCTGGACCGGCTCGGCGAGGCTCGGCTGGTCGAACTCGCCGTCGTGGACGGGCGGGTGCACGTCCTGCTGTGCGGGCAGGGCAGGGTACGGCGGTTCGCCGGCGGTTCGCTGGCCGAGGCGGTGGCCGAGGCCGAGCACGTCCAGGCCGGGCTGCGCCGTCTCGCGCACCCCGGCGCCGAGGCCCGGCTGCCGTTGGTGGAGGCCGCCGGGCTGCGGCTGCAGGAGCTGCTGCTGGGCGGCGCGGCGGCACAGCTCGGCGCGGGTCCGGTGGTGGTCGTGCCGCCGGGGGCGCTGCACCGGGTGCCGTGGGCGCTGCTGCCCGTGCTGCGCGAGAGGGTGCTCAGCGTGTCGCCGTCGGCGGGCAGCTGGCTGCGTGCCCGGGAGACCGAACCGCCGCCGGGGGGCCGGCAGGTGCTGGTGCGCGGACCCGGGCTCGCGACCGGCGGCGCGGAAGTGCCGCAGCTGGCCGGCCGGTACGGCACGGCGACGGTCCTGGAGGGCGACGAGGCCCAGGTGCCCCGGGTGCTGGAGCACCTCGACGGCGCGGCGCTCGCCCACCTGGCGGCCCACGGGACGTTCCGCGCCGACAGCCCGCTGTTCTCGGCCCTGCGGATGGCCGACGGCCCGCTGATCGTGCACGACTTCGAGCGGCTCGCCCGCAGTCCGTACCGGATCATCCTCTCCAGCTGCGACACCGCCCGCCTCGCCTCCGTGGGCGCCGACGAACTCCTCGGCCTGGTCACCGCGTTGCTGCCGCTGGGCACGGCCGGGGTGGTGGCGAGCAGCGCACCGGTCAACGACGCGGCGGTGGTGCCGCTGATGCTGGCCCTGCACAAGGGCCTCGACACCGGCCTCTCCCTGGCCGAGGCCCTCCGCGACGCCCGCACGACCCTGCCGGGCGACGCGGTCCACCAGGCGACGGGCTGGGCGTTCGCGGCGTTCGGGGCGGCGTGAGCGGCGTGGCTACGCGGAGGCGCACAGCGACGGCAGGGCTCCCCGGTCACCGGTGCCCAGCCGGCCGTACGCGCTGTACAGATGGTTCCCCACCGTCCGCACGGACAGGGTCAGCCGCTCGGCGATCTCCCGGTTGCTGAGCCCCGCCGCCGCGAGCGTCACGATCTGCCGCTGCCGGGCGGTCAGTTCGCCCAGCACCAGCCCGGCCAGCGCGGGCGTCCGGGCCCCCTGGCACCGCCGTAGGAGCGCCACCGCGCGGGTACGGGACACCCGGGCGGCCCGGGGATCCCGGTGCGCCCGTACGGCCTGTGCGCGTGCCTCCGCCGCGAACAGCAGGAAGCCGCGCCGCTCCAGCGCCTCGGCGGCCCGGTCCAGTGCGTGCCCGTCACCGCGTGCCAGCGCGTCGGCGTGCCGCGCGAACGCACTGCCGGCGGGCAGCCGCCCGGCGACCCGTTCGGGGTCACCGACGCGTACGACGTCGTACCGGGCGTACACGTCGTCGTCCCCGCTCCGCACCGGCTCGCCGCCGGCCAGATGGAGTTCCGCGCGGCATCCGGCGTCCTCCGGTGCCTCCCGCAGGCCCTCCCGCGCCCAGGCGGCAGCCTCTCGTGTCTCCCCGCGCAGCCGTGCGAACCGGGCGCGGACGGCGGCGTACCCGGGCGGCAGCACGGCACCCTCGGCGACCAGCCACTCCCCCACCGGGGCGGGCACCGAGCGCACGTCCAGCTGCTCGATCGCCCGGGCCATGAGCCGCCGTTCGGTCTCGAGGGCCGGTCCGTGGTCGCGCGGCGCGCCGGCCAGCCGCAGGGCTCGCAGCCGGCCGGTGGTGGCCCGCAGGGCCGCCCCGTACAGGGGCTGGGCGAGGGTGACGGTGCCCCCCTGGTCGTCGGCACGGATCAGGCCGTCCGCCTCCAGGCGCTCCAGGACGTCCGGTTCGAGGTCGTCCAGGGACAGGGGCAGCGGCTCGGCGAAGGCCAGGCGCTCCAGGGTCTCCCGTTCCTCCGGGCGGGAGCGTGCGAGCACCGGGGCGAGTCGCTCGCGTACGGCCGGGGTGACCGGCAGGTCCCCCCGCCAGGCCCGTTCCCGCGTACCGGGGACGGGAACCAAGCGGCCCGTCGAGCCGAGTGCGGCGAGCACGTCGCGCAGCAGCCGCAGGTCTCCCCCGCACGTCCGGTGCAGACGGAGCACGGTGAGGGGGTTCAGCCCGGCGGGGGTCAGCAGGTGGGCGATGTCCTCGCGGGGCAGGGGTTCGAGGGCCAGCCGGGGCAGCAGTTCCCCGCTCCACAGCCGGGACACCGCGGCGGGCGCGGGCACGCCGTCCACCGCGGCCACGACGAGCCGGGTACGGCCGTGCACGGCGAGCTGGTGGACGAGAGCGGCGGAGGCCTCGTCCAGCAGATGGGCGTCGTCCACGACGAGCAGCCGTACGCCGGACAGGGCCCGCACCGCGCGGTGCGGCGAGGAGGCGTCGGGCAGCAGGTGGGCGAAGGCCGCGTAGGGCAGGTTCCGGGCTCCGGGCGTGCCGGTCACGCGGGCGTGCTCGGTGCCCCGGACCGCCTCCGTGATCAGCCGGGTCTTGCCGTGGCCGGCCGGCCCGGTCACCACGATGCCGGGCCGGCCGGCGGCCGACGCGGCGCGCACCAGCTCCAGTTCGTCCTCCCGGCCGGTGAACGGCCAGGGCGGCTTCGTCGTCCTGTCGTCCTGTTCGTAAGTCCTCACGTCAACCAGAGGCGGTCTACGCGGATTTGATACAGGGCGACTTGAGTAGCCCCCGACTCAGGCGTCCGGCCCGGCGGGCGGGCACGCTGGCCGCATGACCCGACGTCTGTGCTCGCTCCCGCGGCAGCCGGCCCCGTGCTTCGCACCGGGCCTGACCGCCGGGCGGCTGGACGCGCTGCTCGCCGGGCGGCGGATGTGGGTCAACGGCACGGTGCTGCACTACGCCTTCTTCGACGGCTTCGACGACGACCGCGCCGCCTCGGTGATCCCGGTCCCCGGCAGCGGTGAGCTGCGCCGGGTGCCGTGGGCCGGCGGCGAGGAACAGCGGGAGGCGGTCCGCGACGCCTTCCGCGACTGGCAGGGGCTCGGCATCGGCGTCACGTTCACCGAGGTCGCCGACCGGCGCGAGGCGGAGCTGCGGATCGGGTTCCAGACCGGTGGCGGCTCCTGGTCGGCGGTGGGCCGCGAGGCGCTGACGGTCGGCCGGAGCCAGCGCACCATGAACCTGGGCTGGGACGTGACCGGGCCCGGGGAGCGCGGCACGGTGCTGCACCAGATCGGGCACGCGCTCGGCATGGTGCACGAGCACCAGAGCCCGTACGCCGGGCTGCACTTGGACGACGAGGCCGTGTACGCCGAGCTGGCGGGCCCGCCGAACTTCTGGAGCCGGGAGACGACGTACACGAACGTGCTGCGCCGGCTGGACGCCGGCGAGGCGAGCGGCTCGGTGTGGGATCCGCAGTCGGTGATGACGTTCGCGTTCGGGCCGGGGCTGGTGCTGGAGCCGGAGCAGTACCGCGGGGGGTTGGGGCCCTCCGACGGTCCGTCGCCGGCCGACAAGGAGTTCGTGCTGCGCTGGTATCCGCCCGCCGACCCCGTGGGGCCGGCCGCGCTGGTGCCGTTCCGCTCGGCGCCGCTCGGTCTCGGGCCGGGTGAGCAGGCCGACTTCGTCGTCGAGCCGCCGGAGACCCGCGACTACACCGTGGGCACCTTCGGCGACGCCGACACCGTGCTCGTGGTCTTCGAGGAGCGCGACGGGGTGCCGCGCTTCCTCGCGGGCCACGACGACGGCGGCGCACCGGACAACGCCGCCGTCCGGGTCCGGCTCGTCCAGGGCCGGCGCTACGTCGTCCGCGTCCGCCTGTACTCCGCATGGGGGTCCGGGGAAACGGCGGTCATGTGCTGGTGACGGCACACGGTCGACAGCGACCACGGTCCGGCAACGGGGGAAGCGGTCGCGGTCGTCACCCACGGGGGAGGTGACGACCGCGACCGCGCGTTCGCGCTCCCCGCGAGGGCGTTCCGCCGCCGGGCGCGGCGACGCGGCCGGCCGGGTCGGGGCGATCGTCCACGGCGGGTCCGTGGGCACCCCGGCCCACCGGCTCGGCCGGAGGGAGTGGGCCGGGGCGCCCGCGTCACCTCATCCGCTGTGCCACTCCTTGGCCGCCGTTTCGCAGGAGCGGACCCGGTCCGCATGGTCGTGGGTGACGGTCGTGACGAGGAGTTCGCCGGCGCCCGTGGCCTCCTGAGGCTGGTGCGACCGGCCGGCGACCCGGCCCGGGGAGCCGGCGAACCGGGTGCCGGGGCGGTCCTGGACCGGCGCCCGGTCCTCGTCGGTCCAGGCGTGCGCCCCCGCCGCCTCCTCGCCGAGGAACCTCACGACGCGGCCCGCTCGGGCGCGGCGCCGGCGTCCGCGTCGGGGTGGGCGAGGCCCAGGTGGTCGCGGAGGGTCGTGCCCTCGTAGTCGGTGCGGAACACGCCCCGTTCCTGGAGCAGGGGGACGACCTTGTCGGCGAAGGGGTCGAGGCCGCCGGGGGTGATGTGCGGGACGAGGATGAAGCCGTCGGAGGCGTCGGCCTGCACGAAGTCGTCGATGGTCTTGGCGACGGTGGCCGGGGAGCCGACGAAGGTCTGCCGGTTGCCGGTGTTGATCACCAGGTCGCGGATGGACCACTTGTTGGCCTCGGCCAGCTGCCGCCACTCGCGGGCGATGGCGACCGGGTCCCGGTACATCCGCACCTGGGCGCGGCCGCGGGAGATGTGCTCCTCGCTCACCACCGGGTCGACGTCGGGCAGCGGGCCCTCCGGATCGTACGCCGACAGGTCCCGGTTCCAGACGAACTCCAGGTGCTTGATGGCGGTCGCGCCGCTGACCTGCTGCCGGCGCACCTCGCGGGCGAGTTCGGCGGCCTCCTGATCGGTGTCGCCGAGGACGAAGGTCGCGGCCGGCAGGATGAGCAGCTGGTCGGGGCGGCGGCCGTAGGCGGCGAGGCGGGACTTCACGTCCGTGTAGAAGGCCTGGCCCTCCTTCAGCGTGGAGTAGCGGCTGAAGATCGCGTCGGCGCTGGAGGCCGCGAACTCACGGCCCTCCTCGGAGTCGCCGGCCTGGAAGATCACCGGGCGGCCCTGCGGGGAGCGCGGGACGTTGAACCGGCCGTGGATGTCGAAGTGCCGGCCCCGGTGGACGAAGGCGCCGGCCCGGGCGTCGCGCAGGAAGGTGCCGGTGGCCTGGTCGGCGAGGATCTCGTCGCCGCGCCAGGAGTCGAAGAGTTCGTGCGCGGTGGCGAGGAACTCCTTGGCGCGGGAGTAGCGCTCGTCCTGGGGCAGGAAGCCGCCGCGGCGGAAGTTCTCGCCGGTGAAGGCGTCCCAGGAGGTGACGACGTTCCACGCGGAGCGGCCGCCGGAGAGGTGGTCGAGGCTGGCGAACTGGCGGGCCACCTCGTAGGGCTCGTTGAACGTGGAGTTGATGGTGCCGGTCAGGCCGAGCCGGTCGGTGACGGCGGCCAGCGCGGCCAGCACGGTGAAGGTGTCGGGGCGGCCGACGACGTCCAGGTCGTAGATCTTTCCGCCCTGTTCACGCAGCCTGAGCCCCTCGGCGAGGAACAGGAAGTCGAACTTGGCGCGTTCGGCGGTCCGCGCGAAGTGCACGAAGGAGCTGAACTCGATGTGGCTGCCGGCGGCCGGGTCGCTCCACACGGTGGTGTTGTTGACACCGGGGAAGTGGGCGGCCAGGTGGATCTGCTTCTGCGGCTTGCTCATGGGGTGCGGTCGTCCTCTCCGGCTCAGGCTGCGGCGTGGCGGTTGGCGGGGCGGGCGAGGCCGAGCAGGCCGCGCAGGGTGCCTGCCTCGTAGGCGTCCCGGAAGCGGCCGCGGCGCTGGAGCTCGGGCACCAGGTCGCGGCTGATACGAGGCAGGTCGTGCCCGGTGACGGCGGGCCGCAGCCGGAAGCCGGTCAGTCCGCCGGCCGCCAAATCCTCCAGCACGTCGGCGAGTTGGACGGCCGTGCCGGTGAAGATCCGGGCGTCGGAGGTGTACGGCTCCCCCGCGAGCGTGTCCAGCCGCTCCCGCCGGGCCGCGGCCTCGGCCGGGCTGTCGTCGAGGAACACGACGAGGTCGCCGAAGAGGTGCAGGGGCTCGGCGGCACGGCCCGCCGCCTGCTGCTCGGCGCGGATCTCGGCGACGATCGCGCGGGCCTGGTCCACGTCGTGCGGCGTGACGTAGCCGACGTCGGCCTGCCGGGCGACCAGCCGGTACGGGACGGTCTGGTGGGCCAGGGCCGTGACCAGCGGCTGGCCCTGGGGCGGGCGGGGCGTGATCGAGGGGCCCTTGACGCTGAAGTGGCGGCCCTCGAAGTCGATGTAGTGCAGTTTGTCCCGGTCGATGAAGCGGCCCGTCGCCGTGTCCCGGATCTCGGCGTCGTCCTCCCAGCTGTCCCAGAGCCGGCGCACCACTTCCACGTAGTCGGCTGCCTCGTCGAACAGTTCGGTGACCACGTCCTGTGCGGCCGGGCTGTCGTAGGAGTCGATCCGGGCGATGGTACGGCGGCCGAAGTGGGCGGCCTCGTCCGGCCGGGCGCTGATCTGCACGCGCAGACCCGCGCGGCCGGTGCTCACGTAGTCGAGGGTGGCGATCGCCTTGGAGATGTGGAACGGCTCCGTGTGCGTGGCCACCACCGTCGGCACCAGGCCTATGTGCCGGGTGAGCGGGGCGACCCGGGAGGCGATGAGGACCGCGTCGAGCCGGCCGCGCACCTGGTCGGTGCGCTCGTCGGGGTCGAGGAGCTGCGAGGACTGCGGGCCGAGGCCGTCCTCGAGGGTGACGAAGTCGATGAGGCCGCGTTCGGCCTCGGCGACCAGATCGGCCCAGTAGGCGGCGGTGAACAGCTCCCGGGGCCGGGCGACCGGCTCGCGCCAGGATGCGGGGTGCCAGCCGGTGCCGTCCAGGGCGACGGCGAGGTGCAGAGGGGAAGGGGGAGTTGAGGACACGTCGGTGCCTTCCTTGATGTCCGTGGGAGAACACCGGCTCGCGGGGCGGGCGTCGGCGAGGGCGAGCGCGGCAGGAGCGAGGCCCGGGCCTCGCGGCCGGGCGGAAACGTCAGTGGCGACAGAGCGCGGCGGACACGCGCTGGAGATCTATGTGCGGCCGGGACGTCAGCCGGACGGAGCGGTACGTGCGCGAGGCGCACGGCGGGAGTACGCGGGGCACGGCCGTCACCTCCGTCCGTCGGGCGGGGCGGGCCGGATGAGCGGCCGCCTCGCGGATCTCGTCATGACTCACAACGCGCCGCCGGCCGCGGTTGTTCCCGTGCCGCGGATCCGCTTCTCGCCTCCCGCGCCGCGCACCCGCACGATGCGGGAGCGGCGGCGCGGGGTGAACCCGATCGACTCGTAGAGGCGGATCGCCGCGGCGTTGTCCGCGGCGGCGTGCAGGAAGGGGGTGTCCCCGCGCGCCCGGATGCCCCACGCCACCGCGCGGACCAGCCGGGTGGCCAGCCCCCGGCCGCGGTGTCCGGGGTCGGTGCAGACGGCGCTGATCTCCGTCCAGCCCGGCAGTCGCAAGCGCTCGCCCGCCATCGCGACGAGCCGCCCCTCGTGCCGGATGCCGAGGTAGGTGCCCATCTCGACGGTCCGGTTGAGGAACGGGCCGGGCCGGGTCCGGGCGACGAGGCCGAGGATCTCGGGGACGTCGGCGGGCCCGAGCCGTACGGCTTCCGGCGCGGGTTCGGCACGCAGCGCGGTGCCGACCAACTGCACGCCCTCCCCGCCGTCTTCGACCGTCCACCCGTCGGGCACCCGCGCGACGGGCTTGACGCGTACGGTGGTTCCGGGGCCGACGAGCGCGCGCAGGTCGTTCCAGGCGGCCGGATCCGCCGGGTCGGCGAGAGCGGCGACGGCGTAGACGCCGTCCTGGTAGCGGGCGGCACGGCCGACGCGTTCGGCCAGGTGGGCGTGCGGACCGGTCAGGGCGGCCCAGACGGCGTTGTCGAGCACATGGGTACCGGGTGGGGCTCCGCCTCCGCGGAGGCCGGTCAGCTGGGGCACGGAGGCGAAGTCCTCTCGGCTCGGCCGGTCAGGAGTTGTTCAGCGGGAGGCCGGGCGGGTTGACCTCGGACTTGGCCACGGCCTCGTTGGAGAGGTTGTAGGCCTTGAGCCACTGGGCGTACTGACCGTGCTGGATCAGGTGGTTGATGGCGTCGGCGAGCGGCTTGGCCAGACCGCTGTCCTTCTTCGCGGTCGCGGCGATCAGGCCCTGGAGGGACTGGCCCGCGCCGGAGTACTTGCCCGCGTTGCGGGTCGCGTTCGGCGTGTTCGCGACCTGGGTGATGTGGTACGCGATGCCGGGGTTGGGGCCGAAGTAGGCGTCGATCCTGCCGCTGGCGAGGGCCAGATAGGTGCTGTTGTGGTCCTGGAAGTACTTGATGGTGAGCTTCTTGCCCTCCTTGGCCAGCTTGGCCTTCCACTCCAGGAGGATCCGCTCCTGGTTGGTCCCGGAGCTGACGGACACGGTCCTGCCCGCGAGGTTCTCGTAGTCGCCGTCGAAGTTCCACGTGCTCTTCTTCGGCACCTCCCAGGCGAGGTTGTCCTGCCGGTAGGAGGCGAACTCGTACTTCTTCTTGCGCTCCTCGGTGTCGGTGACGTTGGAGAAGGCGACGTCGACCTTGCCGCTGTCGACGCCGACGAAGAGGTTCTCCCAGGTGAAGTTCCTCAGCTCGGGCTTGAGGCCGAGGACGGCGGCGACCAGCCGGCCGAGGTCGGGTTCGGAGCCGGTGAGGGTCTTCTGGTCGCTGCCCACGTAAGCCAGCGGCGGGAAGCCGGACGGCAGGGCGCCCTCGCCGATCACGAGTCTGCCGCTCCTGCGGAGGGAGGCGGGCAGTTCGGCGCTGATGGACTTCACCTCGGACACCTTGATGGTGGTCGGCCTGGCGGCGCCGTTGGAGGCCTGTCCGACGACGACCTCGCCGGCCTTGGCGCTGCCGGTGGTGGTGGCCGCGTCGCTGTTGCCACCGCAGGCGGCGAGCCCGGTGGCGAGGGTGGCGACGGTGGTCGCCGCGATGATGCCGCGTGTCAGGCCGCGTCGGGAGAGGTGGCTGTGCATGGCTGTCCTTGTCGTTCGGGGACTACGGGGGTCACGGGGGTTCAGAGGACCTTGGCGAGGAAGTCGCGGGTCCGTTCGTGCCGGGGCCGGTCCAGCACCTCTTCCGGCGGGCCCTGTTCCACGATGCGGCCGGCGTCGAGGAAGACGATCCGGTCGGCGACCTCGCGGGCGAAGCCGATCTCGTGGGTGACGATGACCAGGGTGGTGCCGCTGGTGGCGAGGTCCTTGATGACGGAGAGCACCTCGCCGACCGTTTCGGGGTCGAGCGCGGAGGTCGGTTCGTCGAAGAGGATGATGCCGGGCCGCAGGGCCAGGGCACGGGCGATGGCGACGCGCTGCTGCTGCCCGCCGGACAGCTGGCGCGGATAGGCGCCGGTACGGTCGCCGAGGCCGACCCGGGTGAGCAGCTCGCGCGCCAGTTCCTGCGCCTCGGGCCTGGCCAGCTTCCCGGTGGCCACGGGCGCGGCGGCGACGTTGTCGAGGACGGTCAGGTGCGGGAAGAGATTGAAGTTCTGGAAGACGAAGCCGATCCGGCTGCGCTGGGCCAGGATGGCTCGCTCGCTCAGCTCCTTCAGCCGGCCGCCGCTGCCCCGCTTGACGCCGATCGGCTCGCCGCCGACGCTGACGTGGCCGGTCTCGGGTTTCTCCAGGTGGTTGACGACCCGCAGCAGCGTGGACTTGCCGGAGCCGGAGGGCCCGATGACGACGGTGACCTCGCCGGGGCGCACGGTCAGGTCGATGCCGTCGAGCACGCGATGGGTGCCGTACCACTTGTGGACGTCGTGCACCTCCAGCGCGGCCGGGGTGGTCCGGAGGGTGTCGGTGACGGTCATACGGCGGCCTCCCTGCGCAGCCGGGCCCGGAACTCCGCGAGGCCCGCGCGCGCCTTCTGCAGCGGGGTCGGCGGCAGCGCGCGGGTGGCGCCCCGGGCGAAGTACCGCTCGACGTAGAACTGGACGACGGACACGGCGCTGGTGAGGACCAGGTACCAGACGGTGGCGACCAGCAGCAGCGGCACGATGTCGCCGGGATAGGTGCTGCCCATGGTCTGCACCGACCCGAAGAGGTCGAGCAGCGAGACGTAGAACACCAGCGAGGTGCTCTTGATCAGGCCGATGAGCTGGTTGACGTAGTTCGGCGTGATGGACCTGAGGGCCTGCGGGAGGACGATGCGGGTGAACTGGTAGCCCCTGGGCAGGCCCAGCGCGGCCGCCGCCTCGTGCTGGCCCTGGTCGACGGAGAGGATGCCGCCGCGTACGACCTCCGCCGCGTACGCCGCCTCGTTGAGGCTGAGCCCGGCCACGGCGACGGTCATGTCGGTGGCGAGTCTCGACTCGTCGAAGGTGACGAAGGCGGGGCCGAAGGGGACGCCGAGGCTCAATGTCCGGTACAGGGCCGAGAAGTTGTAGAGGAAGATCAGGACGACGATCAGCGGCACCGAGCGGAACAGCCAGGTGTAGGTCCAGCTGACGGCGCGCAGCACCGGGCTGCCGGACTGCCGGGCGAGGGCCAGCAGGACGCCGCCGAGGAGGCCCAGAACGGCGCTGAGCGCGGCGACTTCGAGGGTGACGAGGAGCCCGTCGAGGACGGTGGGACGCAGGAACCAGTAGCGGAAGCGGTCCCACTGGTAGAAGGGGTTCGTGGCCAGTCCGTGCACGATCTGTGCGACGAGGACGAGGACGACGGCGGTGGCGATCCACCGGCCGGGCCGACGCAGGGGCTGAACGCGCTGCGCCTTCAGAGGTTTTGACGGTACGTCGGCGGGTGGCGCCTCGTCCACGGCGAGGGGGACGGCGGCGCCTTGGAGTTCACTCATGGCGGGCTCCGGCTTGAGTCGGACACCCCTGGTCGCGGCGCGCGGGTGCGGGCCACCGCGGCACTACGGCACGAGGCGGCGCACGGCAGCGCGCGGGACCGGGGGCTGGGCGGGCGGCGGCACACCACGGGAGAGGTGTGCGTCGGGAACGCGAGCGGCTGGAAAGGGTCGTCAGCCGCGGCGGCGGGCAGGGCCCGGCACGGTACACAGTGCGCTGTTGACGCGGAGCAGATCGACGGCACGGTCGGCGACGAGGAGCCCGGCGTACGACCGTACGCAGCCCTGGGGGCGGCTCGCGGCCGTCCGGGGAGCTGCGTACATGGCGTCACCTGTCACTGTTCCGGCCCCGCGGGGCCCTCGCGCTTACCGAAAACTCGTTCCGGTCCGGTCGTCACCTGGGGCACCCCACCGCGGTGCGAGGGTTGCCGGTCAGCGAGCCAGGGCTTGGCGCTGACGCTCATGACCGTTCTGAGCCGCAAGTAAGGCAGTTGTCCGTTCGAATGTCAACGGCCGTCCGCGTGGTGGACGCCAACCGCCCGCTCTCACCTGCGAGGAGCATCCTCGGATGCCGTGGCGATGCCGGTCCAGTCCAGGATCTGGACGGCGGCTCCGGCGGCCTCCAGCCCACGGCAGCGGCCGTGGTGGCGGCGAGAGATGCCGTCGAGGTCGAGGTGCGGGCCGAACGCGGGATGGGCGGCCAGGCGGCGGGCGTAGGCCCACAGCGCGCGGTGGCCGGCGATGCGATGCACGGCGGAGGCGTCGAGGTGACAGCGGTGCACGGTGTCCAACTGGACCAGGGTCACCCACAGTTCGACGTCGGCCGCGGTGAGCCGGTCGTCGGCCAGGTACTCCTCTCCGGCGAGCCGGTTCTCCAGCCGGCCCAGCGTGTCGAGGAGCACGTCGAGGGCGGCGGCCCGGTCGGACGGGTCGGTACCGGCCCTTCCGGCGCGCTGCGCGGCCTCCTCGATGCCCTCGTCGCACATCCGCTCGACGGCCTCGATCACGGACTCCAGGCCGCACGGGTACAGGGCGGCGTGGCCCTCGTGCGGGAAGCGGTCGAGGTCGCGCAGGATGTCGCGGGCCTGGGTGCTGACGACGCGTCCGGACCAGTCGTCGCTGAGCACGGGCGCGAGGGCGGGGCCGGTGTAGTGGTGGGCGCTCGCCTCGTACAGCGGGCGCAGCGCGGAGTGGCCGCCGCCGGGACAGTCCGGGACGGCGGGCAGGAGGGTGACCGGACAGCCGTCGTCCAGGCCGAGCAGGCTGTGCCCGACGGCGAGGCGCAGTCCGTCGGGGCAGGCGGTCGACAGGTGGAGCCGGTAGCGGTGCGGCACGGCGTAGTGGCCGCTGCGCGCGTCCCGGCCGATCCGGTCGCGGAAGACGGGGGTGCGGCGGTGGACGGACGGGACGGCGGCGAACGGAGCGATGGACATGCGTCTCCCCGGGTGGTGGGCGTGCGGACGTACGCGCCGGCGGGCGGCACCGGCCGGTGGGCGCGGTGGCCCCGGCTCAGCGGTGGAGGCTGATCGCGCTGCAGACGCGCAGCAGGTCGATGTGCCGACGGGAGGTGAGCAGGGGTGCGCGCAACGGCGTACGGCCCGCGTGGCCGGTGACCGTGTCGAGGCGCGTCATCGTTCCCTACCTGTTCACTAGGATTCCCACCCCGGAGTGTCGATCCGGCGGCCGGCGGCGTCAAGGGGGCGTCCACGCCCGCGATGCGCACAGCGGGGGCCGGTCTCGAGGTGTGAGCCGTACGAGGTCTCCTCAGAGTCAGCACCATGTGACATAGTACTGCCGTGGCAAAGCGACTGACCTGCGATGTCGTGGTGGTCGGAGCCGGCGTGGTCGGCGCCGCCTGCGCGCTGTACGCCGCGCGGGCCGGCCTGGACGTGCGGGTGGTGGACCGGGGCCCGGTGGCCGGCGGCACCACGGGCGCCGGAGAGGGCAACCTGCTGGTCTCCGACAAGGAACCGGGCCCCGAACTCGATCTCGCCCTGCTGTCGGCCCGGTTGTGGGCGCGGCTGGGCGACGAGCTGGGCACGGCCGTCGAGTACGAGCCCAAGGGCGGCCTGGTGGTCGCCGCCACGCCCGAGACGCTCAGCGCCCTGCACGCGTTCGCCCGGGTCCAGCGGGCTGCTGGGGTCGTGGCCGAGCCGGTCACCGCCGACCGACTCCCCTGCCTCGAACCGCACTTGGCGACCGGCCTGGCGGGCGGGGTGCACTATCCGCAGGACGCCCAGGTCATGCCCGCCCTCGCCGCCGCCCACCTGCTCCGCGCCTGTGGCGCGCGCCTGCACACGGGGTGGACCGTGACCGGGGTGCTGCGCACGGCCGGCGGCGCGTTGGCCGGCGTCCGCACCGACCGGGGCGAGCTGCACGCACCGGCGGTGGTGAACGCCGCCGGCACCTGGGGCGGCGAGCTCGCGGCGCTCGCCGGAGTCCGGCTGCCGGTGCGCCCGCGGCGCGGCTTCGTCCTGGTCACCGAGCCGCTGCCGCGGATGGTCCGGCACAAGGTGTACGCCGCCGACTATGTCGCCGACGTCGCGAGCGACTCGGCCTCCTTGCGCACCTCACCGGTGGTGGAGGGCACGGCCGCCGGTCCGGTGCTGATCGGTGCGAGCCGGGAACGGGTCGGCTTCGACCGCTCCTTGTCCCTCGCGGCCGTACGGGCGCTCGCGGCCGGGGCGGTCGGGCTGTTCCCCTTCCTGGAGCGGGTGCGCGCGCTGCGGACGTACGCGGGCTTCCGGCCGTATCTGCCCGACCACCTCCCGGCGATCGGCCCGGACCCCCGCGCGCCGGGGCTGTTCCACGCCTGCGGGCACGAGGGCGCGGGCGTCGGACTGGCCGCCGGCACCGGGCAGTTGATCGCGCAGGCGCTCACCGGGAAGACACCGGGGCTGGATCTGGCACCGTTCCGTCCGCAGCGGTTCGAGGGATACGACACCGACGGAGGCGAGACCCCGTGAATCCCCTGGAGTCGGCCCGGGCCCGTCCGGGCGAGGCCTTCACCGTCACCTTCGACGGCCGGCCCCTGCCCGCGCTGCCCGGGCAGACGGTCGCGGCGGCCCTGTGGGCGGCCGGTGTGACGGCCTGGCGCAGTACCCGGGGGGCGGGCCGGCCGCGCGGGGTGTTCTGCGGGATCGGCGTGTGCTTCGACTGTCTGGTGACCGTCAACGACCGGGTGAACCAACGGGCTTGTCTGGTCCCGGTCCGTCCGGGCGATGTCATCCGCACACAGGAGGGGACGGGACGGGAGCATGACTGAGCGAGCGCACCTCGCCGTCGTCGGAGCGGGACCGGCGGGCCTCGCCGGGGCGCTGGCGGCGGCCGCCCGGGGTGTCCGGGTCACCCTCGTCGACGCGGCCGAGCAGGCGGGCGGCCAGTTCTACCGGCAGCCCGCCCGGGCCCTCGGCGCCCGCCGCCCCGAGGTCCTGCACCACCAGTGGCACACCTGGGAGCGACTGCGGGACGGCCTCGACCGGCACCGCACGGCCGGCCGCGTCACTCACCTGACGGATCACCATGTCTGGTGCGTGCAGCGGGAGTCGGGCTCGTTCGCCGTGCACGCCCTGCGCGGTCCGACGCAGGAGGAGGGAGTCACCGTCCGCGCCGACGCCCTGCTGCTCGCCACCGGCGGTTACGAACGCGTGCTGCCCTTTCCCGGATGGACGCTGCCCGGTGTGGTCACGGCGGGCGGCGCGCAGGCCATGCTCAAGGGCGGCCTGGTGCTGCCCGGCCGTACGGTCGTGGTCGCCGGCACCGGACCACTGCTGCTGCCGGTGGCCACGGGGCTCGCCGCGGCCGGGGCGCGGGTGGCCGCGCTGGTGGAGTCCGCCGACCCCGCGGCCGTACTGCGCCGCGCCCCGGCCCTCGCGGCGGCGGAGCCCGGCAAGCTCACCGAAGGCGCCTGGTACGCGGGGCAGTTGCTGCGGCACCGGGTACGGGCGCTGGCCCGGCACACCGTGCTGGAGGCGCACGGCACCGACCGGCTGGAGGCGGTCACCGTCGCGGCGCTGGGGCGGGACGGGCGGATCAGGCCCGGCAGCGCGCGCCGCATCCCCTGTGACACCCTCGCCGTCGGACACGGCATGCTGCCGCACACCGACCTCGCCGAGACCCTCGGCTGCACACTGACCGGCACGGACGTACGGGTCGACGACGAGCAGCGCACCGACGTCCCCGGGGTGTGGGCCGCCGGGGAGAGCACCGGGATCGGCGGGGCGGCCCTCGCGCTCGCCGAGGGACACATCGCCGGCCGCTCGATCGCCGCCCGCCTGCGCGGCACCGCCCCCGACCCGCACACCTGGGCGGCGGCCGCCCGGACGAGGACCCGGCAACGGGCGTTCTTCGCGGCCCTGGAGACGGTGTACGCGCCACCCCCGGGCTGGGCGGACCGGATCACGGACGACACGGTGGTGTGCCGGTGCGAGGAGGTCACCGCCGGCCCGGTGCGTACGGCCGCGGGCACGCTCGGCGCGGGTGATCTGCGCACCGCGAAGCTGCTCACCCGGGCCGGGATGGGCTGGTGCCAGGGCCGGATGTGCGCGCCGGCGGTCGCCGGTCTGACCGGATGCCCGTTCACGCCGGGCCGTCGTCCCTTCGCCCGGCCGGTGCCGCTCGGCGTCCTGGCCGGGCTGCCGGAGGACTGAACCGGACGGACGGAGACCTGGTTCCAGGTCACCGCCGCAGTAATATGTCACACCTCATCGATAGGGGATCCCCGCAATGACCCAGTCACCGCACCGCCCCTGGCACGGCGTCCTCGTCGCCACCGCCCTCCCGCTGCGCGCCGACCTCTCGATCGACTACGACCGCTACGCCGAGCACTGCGCCTGGCTGGTCGGACACGGCTGCGACGGCGTCGTACCGAACGGCTCGCTCGGCGAGTACCAGGTGCTCACCCCCGAGGAGCGGGCCCGGGTGGTGGAGACGGCCGTGGCGGCGGTCGGCGGCGAGCGCGTCATGCCGGGCGTCGCCGCGTACGGCTCGGCCGAGGCGCGGCGCTGGGCCGAGCAGGCGGGCGAGGCCGGCTGCGCTTCGGTGATGCTGCTGCCGCCCAACGCCTACCGCGCCGACGAGCGCTCGGTCCTCGCCCACTACGCCGAGGTCGCCCGGGCGGGCCTGCCGGTGGTGGCGTACAACAACCCGATCGACACCAAGGTCGACCTGGTGCCCGAACTCCTCGCCCGGCTGCACGGCGAGGGTCACATCCGTGGCGTCAAGGAGTTCTCCGGCGATGTGCGCCGGGCGTACCGCATCGCCGAACTCGCCCCGGAACTGGACCTGTTGATCGGCGCCGACGACGTACTGCTGGAGCTCGCGGTGGCGGGCGCCAAGGGCTGGGTGGCGGGCTACCCGAACGCGCTCCCCGGGGCCTCTGTGCAGCTGTACCGCGCCGCGCTGGCGGGCGACCTCACCGCCGCGCTCCCCCTGTACCGGCAGCTGCACCCGCTGCTGCGCTGGGACTCCCGGGTGGAGTTCGTGCAGGCGATCAAGCTGTCCATGGACGTCGTCGGCCGGTACGGCGGCCCGGTGCGCCCGCCGCGCGTCCCCCTGCCGCCCGAGCAGGAGGCGGCGGTCAGGGCGGCCACCGAGAAGGCCGTAGCCGCGGGTCTGGCATAGGCACGGGGAGGCGGACATGCGCAGCACACTCGTCCTGCACGCCGTGGACTCGCACACCGAGGGCATGCCGACCCGGGTGATCACCGGCGGGATCGGCATCGTACCGGGTGCGACGATGAACGAGCGGCGGCTGTACTTCCGGGAACACCGCGACCACATCAAGCGGTTGCTGATGAACGAGCCGCGCGGCCACTCCGCGATGAGCGGCGCGATCCTGCAGCCGCCGAGCCGCCCCGACTGCGACTGGGGCGTCATCTACATCGAGGTCTCCGGCTATCTGCCGATGTGCGGGCACGGCACCGTCGGGGTGGCGACCGTGCTGGTGGAGACCGGCATGGTGGACGTCGTGGAGCCGGTGACCACCATCCGGCTCGACACCCCCGCGGGGCCCGTGGTCGCCGAGGTGGCCGTGGAGAACGGCGCCGCCCGGAACGTGACCCTGAGGAACGTGCCGTCGTTCGCCGTCGCCCTGGACCGGAAGATCACCCTGCCCGACGGCCGTACGGTCACCTACGACCTCGCCTACGGCGGCAACTTCTACGCGATCCTCCCGCTCGACGCCTTCGGTCTGCCCTTCGACCGGGCCCGCAAGGACGACATCCTGGCGGCCGGCCTGTCCCTGATGGAGGCGGTCAACTCCGAGGCGGAGCCGGTGCACCCCGAGGACCCCTCCATCCGCGGCTGCCATCACGTCCACCTCCTCGCGCCCGGCGCCACCGCACGGCACTCGCGGCACGCGATGGTCATCCACCCCGGCTGGTTCGACCGCTCCCCGTGCGGCACGGGCACCAGCGCGCGCATGGCGCAGCTGCACGCGCGCGGTGAACTGCCCCTGCACACCGAGTTCGTGAACGAGTCCTTCATCGGGACCCGGTTCACCGGACGGCTGCTCGGCATGACGGAGGTCGGGGGCCGGCCGGCCGTGCTGCCCAGCTTCACCGGCCGCGCCTGGATCACCGGCACCGCGCAGTACCTCCTGGACCCCACCGACCCCTTCCCGGAAGGCTTCGTCCTGTAGGGCGTCCTCTACACTCATCCCGGTGATGCGTGACATGGCACAGAATCCGCGCGGTACGGAGATGCCCGCGCTCCCCCGGCTCGGCGGCCGGCGCAGCAGCTACCGCGAGCGGGTCGCCGACGCGCTGCGCGCCGCGCTGATCGCGGGCGAGCTGCGGCCGGGCGAGGTCTACTCCGCGCCCTCGCTCGCCGCCCGCTTCGGTGTCTCGGCGACGCCGGTGCGGGAGGCGATGCTGGACCTGGCCAAGGAGGGCCTGGTCGACACCGTGCCGAACAAGGGCTTCCGGGTCACCGTCGTCTCCGACGCCCAGCTGGACGAGTACACGCACATCCGCGCCCTCGTCGAGATCCCGACCGTGGCCGCACTGGCCCGCACCGCCGACCGTGTCTCACTGGAGGCGCTGCGACCGGCGGCCCGGGAGATCGTCACCGCGGCGGCGGCGGGCGACCTGATCGCCTACGTCGAGGCGGACACCCGCTTCCACCTCGGCCTGCTGGCCCTGGCGGGCAACGCCCACCTGGTCGAGGTCGTCGCCGACCTGCGCGGCCGCTCCCGCCTCTACGGACTGACGGCCCTTGTGCAGGCCGGCCGGCTGCTCGCCTCGGCCGAGGAGCACCTGGAACTCCTCGACGCTCTGCTGGAACGGGACGAGAAGGCCGTCCACGCGATCATGACCCGGCATCTGGGACATGTGCGCAGCCTGTGGGCGCAGGGCACGGAACCGGCCTGACGGCCGACGCCCGACGTCCGACCTCCGACCTCCGACCTCCGACCTCCGACGGACGGGACCGAATATCCGGCGGCGAGAGCACCACAACGGCTCACTTTTTTCACGAACGACCGGCCCCGACGCCACAAGAAACGGCGATTTTGCGGCGGGCGGGGACGTACCGGACCATGGGCGAGTCCCGGCGATCCTGGGACATCAGTTCGATGAGAGGCGCACCACCCATGCACGTCACCGGAACCGCCCCGCAGCCGGCTCCGGCCCCCTCCGCGGACCCCACGGTTCCCGCCGGAGACCTTCCCGGCTCCTCCCCCGCCGCCGTCACGGACGCCCACGGCGCCGCCGGCAAGCACGCCCGCCGTTTCGGCCTGCCGGTCGCGACCGCGCTGGTCATGGGCAACATCATCGGCGGGGGCATCTTCCTGCTCCCGGCCTCCATCGCCCCGTACGGCACGGTCAGCCTGGTCGCCTTCGGCGTCCTGACCGTCGGCGCCATCGCCCTGGCCCTGGTCTTCGGCCGGCTCGCCGCGCGCGACCCCCGCACAGGTGGTCCGTACGTGTACGCCCGCGAGGCCTTCGGCGACTTCGCCGGCTTCCTCGCCGCCTGGGCGTACTGGATCACCACCTGGGTGTCGAACGCCGCACTCGCCGTCGCCGCCGTCGGCTATCTGGACGTGCTGGTCCCGGTCGGCGGCCACAAGTGGAGCGCGTGTCTGGCCGCCCTGCTCCTGCAGTGGCTGCCGGCCCTCGCCAACTTCGCCGGCACCCGGTACGTGGGCGCCGTCCAACTGGTCTCCACGGTGTTGAAGTTCGTGCCGCTGCTGCTCGTCGCGGTCGGCGGCCTGTTCTTCTTCGACCCGTCCCGGCTCGGGCCGTTCAACGCCGGCGGTCACGGCGCGATCGGTGCCGTCTCCGCCTCCGCCGCCCTGCTGCTCTTCTCCTACCTCGGGGTGGAGTCCGCCGCCGTGAGCGCCGGCGAGGTCAAGGACGCCCGCCGCAACGTGGGGCGCGCCACCGTCATCGGCACCGCGGGCGCCGCACTGGTCTACCTGCTGGGCACGCTTTCCGTCTTCGGCACGGTCGCGCACAGCCGGCTGGTCGCCTCCACGGCCCCCTTCTCCGACGCGGTGAACGCGATGTTCGGCGGCAGCTGGGGCGGTACGGCGGTGGCGCTGGCGGCGCTGGTGTCCATGACCGGATGCCTCAACGGCTGGACCCTGCTGAGCGCCCAGACCCCGTACGCGGCGGCCAAGGACGGCCTGTTCCCGGCCGCCTTCGCACGCCGCCGCCGGGGTGTGCCGACGGTCGGCGTCGGTGTCACGGTCGTGCTGTCCTCCCTGCTGACCGCGTACAACTACCTGTCGGGCTCGGCGAAGGTCTTCGACGTCCTGGTCCTGGTCACCACGTTCACCGCGACCGTGCCGTACCTGCTCGCGGCGGCGGCGCAGCTCTTCCATCTGATCTCCGGCCGGGGCGAGCGGGTGGACCGGGCCCGGCTGGTGCGGGACTCGGTGATCACCGCGGTCGCGGCCGCCTTCTCCGTCTGGCTGATGGCCGGCGCCGGCTACGCGGCGGTGTACCAGGGCGCGCTCTTCCTGTTCGCCGGGATCCTGGTCCACGCGGTGATGGCGGCCCTTCGGCAGCGCCGCGCGGCATAGCCGGCCGGGGCCGTCAGCGCTGCCAGCTCACGGGCGAGTGGTACGGGGCGTTGCGCTCGGGGCGGTTCCAGTACGGGACGACCCGGACGGCCGCCGGGTCCTGTCCGGCCGCGCCGGCACGCGAGAGCAGGACGGCGACGAGGGCGGCGAGTTCGTCCTCGGCGAGCCGGCCGCGCTCGACGCGCACCAGGGTCTGTTCCGCGACGACGGTGGTCATGGGGTCCTCCTTCCGCCCCGGGGACGGGGCTGCCGGATCACTGGGGCGGGTTGCCGTGCTTGCGGGCGGGCAGGGCGGCGTGCTTGGTCCGCAGCATGCGCAGGGAGCGGATCAGCACGCGGCGGGTGTCGGCGGGGTCGATGACGTCGTCGACCAGTCCGCGCTCGGCCGCGTAGTAGGGGTGCATCAGCTCGGTCTTGTACTCCTTGACCATCTTCTGACGCATGGCCTCGGGGTCCTCCGCCTCCGCGATCCGGCGCCGGAAGATCACACCCGCGGCCCCCTCGGCGCCCATCACCGCGATCTCGTTGGCCGGCCACGCGTACGACAGGTCGGTGCCGACCGAGCGGGAGTCCATGACGATGTAGGCACCGCCGTACGCCTTGCGCAGGATCACCTGGACGCGCGGCACGGTGGCGTTGCAGTACGCGTACAGCAGCTTGGCGCCGTGCCGGATGATCCCGCCGTGCTCCTGGTCCACGCCCGGCAGGAACCCGGGTACGTCCAGCAGGGTGACCAGGGGGATGTTGAAGGCGTCGCACATCTGCACGAAGCGGGCCGCCTTCTCCGAGGCGCTGATGTCCAGCACCCCGGCCAGCGACCGCGGCTGGCTGGCGACGAGCCCGACGACCTGGCCGTCCAGCCGGGCCAGCGCCACGATCACATTGGTCGCCCAGCGCTCGTGGACCTCCAGGTACTCGCCCTCGTCCACGATCGCCTCCAGCACGGCCCGCATGTCGTAGGCGCGGTTGCCGTCCTCCGGGACCAGGTCGAGCAGCTCCGCGCAGCGCCGGTCGGCGGGGTCCCCGGTGGAGTGGGCGGGCGGGGTCTCCCGGTTGTTCTGCGGCAGGAGGGACAGCAGATAGCGGACCTCTTCCAGACAGGTGCGCTCGTCGTCGTAGGCGAAGTGGCACACCCCCGACACCTCGGCGTGCACGTCCGCGCCGCCCAGGCCGTCGTGGGAGACCTGTTCCCCGGTCACGGCCCGGACGACGTCGGGGCCGGTGATGAACATCTGCGAGGTGCCCCGGACCATGAACACGAAGTCCGTCAGCGCCGGTGAGTAGGCGGCGCCGCCCGCGCAGGGCCCCAGCATCACGGAGATCTGCGGGATCACCCCGGAGGCCTTGGTGTTGCGGGTGAAGATGCCGCCGTAGCCGGCCAGGGCGGTCACGCCCTCCTGGATGCGGGCGCCTGCGCCATCGTTGAGGGAGACCAGCGGGGCACCGGCCGCGATGGCCATGTCCATGATCTTGTGGATCTTTTCGGCGTGCGCCTCCCCCAGCGCCCCGCCGAAGATGCGGAAGTCGTGCGCGTAGACGAAGACGGTACGCCCGTGCACGGTCCCCCAGCCGGTCACCACCCCGTCGGTGTGCGGCCTTCGCCGTTCCAGCCCGAAACCGCTCGCCCGGTGCCGTCGCAGCGGCTCCACCTCGTGGAACGAGTCCTCGTCCAGCAGCAGCGCGATCCGCTCACGCGCCGTCAGCTTCCCCTTGGCGTGCTGGGTCCGCGTCGCCTTCTCGCTCGGGCCGGCCTGGACCCGGCCGCGGAGCTGACGGAGTTCTTCGACACGCTCGGTCAGCATCTGGCTCCTCGTCGGTCGGGGCGGGGCGCTGCGGCCGGTGGCGGCTGCCGCCCGCCGCCCCGCCGTGCGCATGGCTCACCCGTCCGTCTCTATCCCGGGCACCTTGAGGGCGGCTCGAATGCCGCTCCGGTCCGGGGCGCGGCACATCGTGTTCCGTCCCGCACAGCCAGATTTGAGGACCCCTCTAGGGCAGGCCGCAAACATCTGAGCCGGGAACGGAAAGCTGCGCCATCGGAAATCGCGGCCTCAAAGGGATGCAGATGAGCATTGTCAAAAGCAGTCCGTCCGGTAATGGCGAGGACAAGCGCACCGCGGCGATCACCAGCCTGCGTGAAATCTCGCTCGCCGCGGCCGCTCCGGCGGCGCTGCGGGCGGCCGTCCTTGTCGGCGTCGCCGACGAGATCGGCGAACAGCCCGTCGCAGTCGAGCAGTTGGCGACGAGCCTGAAGGTGGACGCCGGGGTCCTCGGGCGGCTCCTCCTCGCGCTGGAGCAGTACGGCGTCTTCGCCCGCGCGGAGGACGGATACGCGCACACGCCCACCTCCCGGCTGCTGCGCGAGGACGACCCGCAGAGCCTGAAGTACTGGGTGCTCTGGGTCACCGAGCCGTGGGCCTGGGAATTGTGGCCGCACCTCGAACAGGCCGTACGGAACACCGGCAAGGACCTCTTCGAAGAGAAATACGGCGCCGAATTCTTCGCGTACCTCCACAAGGAGTGGCCGGCGTCGACCGAGATCTTCAACAAATCCCAGACCGAGCTGAGCCGGCTCACCTCCGCGGCCCTCGCGGAAGCGCTGGATCTCAGCGGTTTCCGCACCCTCGCGGACGTCGGCGGCGGCCGCGGCTACACCCTGTCGACCCTGCTGGAGAAGAACCCGCACCTGCGGGGAACCCTGGTCGACCTGCCGGCAGCCGTCGCCCACCCGGACCCCCGGCTCCGCCCCGACGGCTCGCTGGCGGCCCGCGCCCGCGTGCTGGAGGGCGACTGCCTCAAGAAGATCCCGGTGGAGGCGGACGTCTACCTCTTCAAGAGCATCCTCGAATGGGACGACGACCGGACCGTCACCGCGCTGCGCAACGCCGTCGCGGCGGGCCGTCCCGACAGCCGGATCCTGATCGCGACGAACCTGGTCGACGACAGCCCGGAGATCCGCTACGCGACCGGCATCGACCTGCTGTTCCTGCTGAACACCAACGGCAGGCGGCACACCAGGAGCGGCATCACCGGCCTGGTCGAGCGGGCCGGTCTGCGGGTCGACGGCGTCAGCGAGGTCAAGCCTCTGCTGCACGTGGTCGAGGCTTCCGTCCCCCGGTGACCGAGGAGGCCGACGTGAGTACCCGGACGACGGCGCCGCCCGACGGCGGCGCCGAGCACGCCGCCAACACGGCGCTGGCGGAGATCCTCTTCTCGCCCGAGGGCAGGACGGACCCGTACGCGCGCTACCACCGCCTGCGCGAAGCCGTGCCCGTGCACCGCAGCCCCCTCGGGATCTGGGTGCTCAGCCGCTACGACGACGTCTTCGAGGCGTTGCGCGACAAGCGGGTCGGCAAGGACGTGTACACCTTCCTGTCCGGCCGGTTCAACGGCGAGTGGGAGCAGCACGCGGCGCTGCGCAAGCTGGCCACCAGCATGCTGTGGGCCGATCCGCCCGAGCACACCAGGCTGCGCCGGATCATCAACCAGGCCTTCACCGCCAGGCGGGTGATGGCGCATCAGGCGTTCATCGTGCGGAAGGTCGACGAACTCATCGAGCCCTTCGCCGAGGCCGGCGGCGGCGACATCTGCAACGACTTCTGCTATCTGCTTCCGATCAGCGTCGTCGCCGGGCTCGTCGGCGTCCCGCAGGAGGAGGCGCCGCTGCTGCGGGAGCCGATCCGGAACTTCCAGCGGACCTTCGAACTGGGCATGACGGCCCTGGAACTGCGGGTGGCCGACGAGGGGGCGGCGTTCCTCGACGACTACTTCGGCGCGCTCGTGCGGCACAAGCGGCGCCGGCCGGGCGACGACCTGCTCTCAGCGCTGATCGTCGCCGAGGACGAGGATCCGCTGGACGACCTGGAACTCGCCGGGATCTGCCACATGCTCATCGCGGCCGGTTCCGAGACCGCCACGCACTTCCTGAACAACGGCATCCGGCTGTTCATCGACCATCCCGACCAGGCGGACCTGGTGCGCGCCGACCCCGGCCTGCTGAGGGGCGCGATCGAAGAGGTGCTGCGGTTCGATCCGCCCGTCCACATGCTCCCGAGGACGGTCGGCGAACCCCTGGAGATCGGCGGCGTGGAGATCCCGGAGGGCTCGCGGATGATGATGCTGATCGCCGCGGCCAACCGCGACCCGGCGCGCTTCACGAACCCGGACGTGTTCGACGTGACCCGCGACGAGGGCATGTCGATCTCCTTCGGCGCCGGCATCCACGGCTGTCCTGGCTGGCGGCTCGCACGCCTGCAGGCGGAGACGGTCTTCAGCACGCTGCTCCAGCGGTTCCCGCACCTGGAGATCACCGAACCGCCGCGCCCGCAGCCGCGGGTGACCCTGCCCGGGCTCGAAGCCCTGCACATCCGGACGGGATCCACCCCCGGGGAGGCACGGTGACCACCGACACCGGGCTCCGCTTCCTGTCCGAGCCGTACCTGGCGGAACTGGAGCAGCTGAAGCCGGGAGACCAGCAGGCCCTCCCGCATGTGAACGTCCGGCTGCAGTTCCACGCGACCGGCACCCCCGAGGGCGCCGTGGACTACTACGTCCTGATCGGCCACGGGGTCGTCATGGGGGCCGGCCGTGGCCGGCTCGCGGACAGCGACCTCGCCATCACGGCCGCCTACCAGGACCTGGCCGACTTCCAGGCCGGGGACCTGCACGCCGCCACGGCCTTCGTGACCGGGCAGTTCGCGGTCACCGGGGACAAGGCGAAGCTGCTGGAGCTGATGGTGGTGCTGCAGTCGGGGCGCTACCACGAGTTCACCGCCGACCTGTGGTCCCGGACCACACGATGACGCACGAGCCACCGAAGCCAACAGGAGGACGACCAATGCGGAGTCAGTACGACGTCATCGTCGTGGGCGGAGGCCCCAGCGGCGCCGCGGCCTCGGGCCTGCTGTCCATGTGGGGGCGCCGGGTGCTCCTGCTGGAGAAGGAGAAGTTCCCGCGCTACCACATCGGGGAGTCGCTCATTCCCGGTGTCATGCCGGTCATCAGGGAACTCGGCGCGGCCAAGGCCCTGGAGGAGCTGGGCGCGCAGCGCAAGAACGGTGTGACGCTGATCTGGGGACCGAGCCCCGAACCCTGGACCATCCGCTTCGACGAGATAGCGACCAGCGCCCCGGTCGACGAGTCGGCCCCGCGCCCCTACGCCTACGAGGTCAAGCGGGCGGAGTTCGACAACATGCTGCTGACCCACTCCCGGCGGCTCGGCACCACGGTCATCGAGGAGGCGTACGTCCGCGAGGCGATCTTCGACGGCGACCGGTGCACCGGCGTGCGGTACAGCCCGGCCCACTCCGACGAGGTCGTCGAGGCGCACGCCCCGCTGGTCGTCGACGCCTCCGGCCAGGCCAAGTTCATGGGCAGGCGCTTCGACACCGTCGACTGGCACCAGGACCTGAAGAACCTGGCCGTCTGGACGTACTACCAGGGCGGCAGCCGTCTGGCCGGGGAGGACGCCGGCAACATCGTGGTCGAGGCCTGCCCGCCGGGCTGGCTGTGGATGATCCCGTTCAGCGACCACACCTGCAGCGTCGGATACGTCGCGCCCAGCGAGAAGTTCGCCACCTCGGACCTGTCGCCCGCGGACATGCTCTACCGGCAGATCGGCGAGACCGAGCAGATCCGGCGACTGCTCTCGGGGGCCGTCGAGGTGGCCCAGGTGCGCACGGCCAAGGACTGGTCGTACACCTGCGAGCGGATGAGCGGGCCGGGCTTCCTGCAGGTCGGCGACGCCGCCGCGTTCATCGACCCGCTCTTCTCCACCGGCGTGATGCTGGCCCTCAAGGGCGGCTCGCTGGCGGCGCACGCCGTGCACCGGATCCTCGACAAGCCGGAGTCCGAGCCCGAGCTGCTGCAGAGCTACGAGAAGGAGTACCACGCGGTCCTCGACGTGGTGGTCGACTTCGTGCGGTTCTTCTACGACCAGAACAAAGAGGTCGAGGAGTACTTCGAGAAGGCGCGCGACCTGATCGACCCCGAGGAGCAGCGCAAGGCCCGGGAGGACTTCATCGTCCTCGTCTCCGGCCTGGCCAAGGCGGTCGAGGGCTGGCGGCTGCAGTAGGCGCGGGCCGACTGCCCCGCCGTACACGAGAGGTTGGCTGAGGTCGACGATGAACCAGACTGTGCCGGTCAGTGACATCGATCCCTTCTCGCTCGACGTCCTGACCGATCCGTATCCGGCGTACGAGCGGCTGCGCGAGGCCGGCCCGGTGGTGTGGCTGGAACGCCACGGCGTGTGGGCGTCGGCGCGCTTCAGCACGGTGCGCGCCGCCGTGCTCGACCACGAGACCTTCGGTTCCGCGGCGGGGGTCGGGCTCGCGGACCTGCGCCGGCAGCCCGCCCCTTCGCAGGCGGACGCCGGGATGGCCGGCGCCGGCAAGGGGACGGGCTGGCGCACCCCCAGCCTGCTGCTGGAACAGGACCAGCCCGAGCACACCCGTGCCCGGCGCGTGGTCGGCTCGGTGCTCTCCCCCGGCGCGATCCGGGCGAAGACCGAGTCGTGGACCGCGCAGGCCGAGTCCATGGTGGCGCGGCTAGTCGACGCCGGCGAGTTCGACGGGATCGGCCGGCTGGCGCAGGAGCTGCCGCTGCGGCTGTTCGCCGACGCGGTCGGGCTGCCCCGGCAGGGGCGCGCGGAGCACCTGCTGCCCTTCGCGGACTTCGCGTTCAACGCGTTCGGACCGCCCAACGAGCTGTTCCACAAGTCCGTACCGGGCGGCGAGGCGACCCTGCCGTGGGTGGTGCGGCACTGTTACCCCGACCGGCTGAGCCCGGACGGCTGGGGTGCGCAGATCCACCGGCTCGCCGCGCGCGAGGGGTACGGCCTCGACGAAGGGGCCGTCCTCGTACGGTCGTTGCTGGCCGCCGGCATCGACACCACGGTGCGGGGCCTGGGTTCGGTGCTGTGGCTGCTCGCCACGCACCCGCAGCAGTACGCCGCGCTGCGCACCCGGCCCGACCTGATCCGGCCCGCGTTCGACGAGGCCGTACGCCTGGAGTCGCCGACCCGGATGTTCTTCCGGGTCGTCGCGAAGGACACGGTGCTGGACGGGGTGGAACTGCCCGCCGGGGAGAAGATCCTGCTGCTGTTCGGTGCCGCCAACCGGGATCCGCGCCGCTGGGACCGCCCCGACGAGTTCGACATCACCCGGAAGTCGGGCGGACACCTCGGGTTCGGGGCCGGCATCCACGCCTGCGTCGGGCGGATCGTCGCCTACCTGGAGGCTGACGTCATGCTCCGGGCCCTGACCCGGCTGGCCGCGTCCATCGAGACGAGCGGTCCGCCGCGCTGGCACCTGAACAACACGATCCGGGGTCTGGCGGAACTCCCGCTCACGCTCAGCTCCGGTGCGGCATGAGGCCCCGTCCGCATCGCGTCCGACCCTCCCAGCCGAAAGTCCGACCTTCCCAGCCGAAAGAAGGAGAAGATGGCCGTTTCTGACCCCTGGTGGTCGGAGCACGACGGTTACGCCGCCAGGATCATGTCGGTCCTGGCCGCGGACCCCGACCGTACCGCCGTGCACTGGCGCGGACGGGCGATCGGCGCCGGCGAACTGGCCGGCTCGGTCACCGCCACGGCACACGCCCTGCGGGACGCGAAGGCCGGCCCGGGGAGCGTGCTGGGCGTCCTGGTGGCGCCGAACAGCCCCGACATGCTCTCGGCGCGGTACGCGGCCCACCTGATCGGCGCCGCCGTCTGCTACCTGCGCTCCACCAACGCCGGTTCGACCGTCCCGGTGCTGTCCACGGACGAGCAGCTGCGGATCCTGCTCGACACCGGCGCCGCCGCCCTGCTCACCGACCCCGAGAACGAGGACCGGGCGAGGATCCTCGCCGAGCGGGCCCGCGGCCGCGTCACGGTGATCCGGACCGCGGACCTGCCCGCACCGGGCGACCCCGGGCCCGCCGCCGCGTGGTCCCCGGAGGCGGCCGCCGTCATCGGCCTGACCAGTGGCAGCACCGGCCGGCCCAAGGGGATCCTGCTGTCCGCCCGCGCCTGGACGAGCCGGGTCGGGGCGGCGTCGGCCTCCGCCACGCCGGACGAAGAGGTCAGGATCCTGGTCACGACCCCGCTGAGCCACACCGTCGGCCCGATGGCCGACGCGGTCCTCGCCTCCGGCGGCCGCGTGGTCCTGCACGAGCAGATGCGTCCGGAGGAAACGCTGCGGGCCGTCGCGGAACACCGCATCACCCGCATGTACCTGGCCACCCCGCAGGTGTACGAGCTGGTCGACCGGTACCGCGTCACCAAGGCCGACCTGTCCTCGCTGCGTCAGCTGATCTACGGCGGCTCTCCCGCCTCGCCCACCCGGATCGCCGAGGCGGCCGAGGCGTTCGGGCCGGTGCTGGTCCAGGGGTACGGGGCCAGCGAGAGCGGCCGGATCACCTTCCTCGGCCCGCGCGACCATCTGGACCCCGAACTGGCGGCCACCGTGGGCCGGCCGTTCCCAGGGGTGCGGATCAAGGTCTGCGTCCCGGGCACCGACGAGGAGGTGGCCGTGGGCGAGACCGGCGAGGTGTGCGTGAACTCGCCGCATCTGATGGACGGTTACTGGCAGGACCCAGCGCGCACGGCCCAGGCGCTGCGCGGTGGCTGGTACCGCACAGGAGACCTCGGCCACCTGGACGAGCAGGGGCGGCTGCACCTGCTCGACCGGATCGCCGACGTCATCAAGACCGAGGGCATCAAGGTCCACCCGGCCGTCGTCGAGCGGGAGATCCTCCGGATGCCCCAAGTGGCCCAGGCGGCGGTCTACGGCATCCGGGACGGCTACCGGATCGAGCACGTCCACGCGGCGGTCGTGCTCCGCGAGGGCGCGCGTGTCACGCCCGCCGAAGTCCGCGACCAGGTCAGGACGGCCCTGTCCGCACTGCACGCACCCGAAGAAGTCCTGCTGCTCGACACGATGCCGCTGAGTGCGTCCGGCAAGCCGGACAAGGCACGGCTGCGCCGGGAGACCGGCGCGCCGGCCGGCACCGCGTCTGGAAGGTGACCCACGAACATGAACGCACACCTCGAGCACTTCACCCGTGAGATGGCCGGATTCGCCGACCGCAAGAGGGAGTTCCTGGAGATAGGCAGGCGCGCCGGGCTGTTCCCGAGCGCCATCGCCCGGCGGGGCGGCGGCGCCGGCGAGCAGGAGATCAGCGTCTGGTGCAGCAACGACTACCTCGGCATGGGGCAGCACCCCGTCGTCCTGGAGGCGGTCAAGGACGCGGTGGACGCCTTCGGCGCCGGCTCGGGCGGCTCCCGCAACATCGGCGGCACGAACCACTACCACGTACTGCTGGAGAAGGAACTCGCGGCGCTGCACGGCAAGGAGGCCGCGGTCGTCTTCCCGTCCGGCTACACCGCCAACGACGGTGCGCTGTCGGTGCTGGCCGGCCGGGCGCCGGGGACGCTCGTCCTGTCCGACGAGCTCAACCACGCCTCGATCATCGACGGCCTGCGGCACAGCCGCGCGGAGAAGAAGATCTTCCGGCACAACGACACCGCGCACCTGGCGGAGCTGCTCGCCGCCGCGGATCCGGACCGGCCGAAGCTGATCGTCCTGGAGTCGGTGTACTCGATGTCCGGTGACGTGGCCCCGCTCGCCGAGGTGGCCGCTCTCGCCGCCCGGTACCGGGCCACCACCTATGTCGACGAGGTCCACGCGGTCGGCATGTACGGTCCGCAGGGCGCGGGCATCGCGGCGCGGGAGGGCCTGGACGGGGAGTTCACCGTCGTCATGGGCACGCTGGCGAAGGGGTTCGGCACCGCGGGCGGCTACGTCGCCGGCCCGGCCGTCTTGATCGACGCGGTGCGCGGTTTCTCCCGCTCGTTCATCTTCACCACCTCGCTGCCGCCGTCGACCGCGGCCGGTGCGCTGGCCGCCGTCCAGCATCTGCGCTCCTCGGAGTACGAGCGGGCCCGGCTCGCCGAGAACGCGCAGCTGTTGCACCGGCTGCTCACCGAGCGCGGGATCCCGTTCATCTCGGCGGACTCGCACATCGTGTCCGTCTTCGTCGGCGACGACCGGCGGTGCCGCAGGGCCTCCGCGCTGCTGATGGAGCGGCACGGGATCTACGTCCAGCCGATCAACGCGCCGAGCGTGCGGGAGGGCGAGGAGATCCTGCGGGTCGCGCCGTCGGCCACCCACACGACGCAGGACATCGAGAAGTTCGCCGGCGCCCTGGACGGCATCTGGCAGGAACTCGGGCTGCCCACGGCCGTCCCCGGCAAGCCGTGATCTCCCTGGCGGCCGTGCTCGCCGAGTCGGCGGCACGGCGTCCGGGCCACCCCGCGCTCGTCTGCGGGGAGGACGTGCTGACGTACGACCAACTCTGGCTCCGGGCACGGCGGTTCGCGGCCGTCCTGGCCGAGGACGGGGTCGGGTGCGGTGACACGGTGGCCCTGCTGCTACCCAACTCACCGCACTTCCCCATGGCGTACTACGGCGCGCTGGCACTGGGCGCCACCGTGGTGCCGGTGCACACGCTGCTGAAGGCCGACGAGATCGAGTACGTGCTGCGGGACTGCGGGGCCGGACTCCTGGTCTGCGACGACACGCTGCCGGGCGAGGGTGCCGAGGCGGCCGCACGGGCGGGTGTCCCGCTGCTGGCGGCGCGGCGTCTCGCCGCCCGCGCCCGGCGGGCGGTCCCGGTCGCGGACTGGGTGCCGCGCGCGCCCGACGACATCGCCGTGGTGCTCTACACCTCGGGCACCACGGGGCGGCCGAAGGGTGCGCTGCTGACCCATCTGGGGCTGGTCCTGAACATCACGGTCAGCATGGTCTCCCCGTTCGCCTTCGACGCGGACGACGTGCTGCTCGGGGCCCTGCCGTTGTCGCACACGTTCGGTCAGATCTGCGGCATGGGCGTGTGCTTCCGGGCCGGCGCGACCCTGGTGCTGATGCCCGCGTTCGACGCGGCGCGGGCCGTCGGGCTGATGACGGAGCACCGCTGCACCGTCTTCATGGGCGTACCCACGATGTACCTCGCCCTGCTGGAGAACGGCGGCCCGCCCGGCTCCGCCCTGCGGCGGGCCTACTCGGGCGGTTCCGCGCTCCCGGTCAAGGTCCTCGAGGACTTCGAGCGGGAGTTCGGCTGCCCGATCTACGAAGGGTACGGGATGACCGAGACCTCACCGGTGATCGCGTACAACCAGCCGGGGCTGCCCCGCCGGCCGGGGACGGTGGGTTTCCCGGTGTGGGGCGTGCGGGCGGAGATCGCGCGGGCGGACCTGGAGGAACGCGTCGAGCTCCTGCCGGCGGGCGAGGTCGGCGAGGTCGTCGTCCGCGGACACAATGTGATGGCGGGTTACCTCGGGCGCCCGGAGGCGACCGCGGCGGCCGTGGTGGACGGCTGGTTCCGCTCCGGCGACCTCGGCGTCAAGGACAAGGACGGCTGTCTCACCATCGTCGACCGCAAGAAGGACATGGTGCTGCGCGGCGGATACAACGTCTATCCGCGCGAGGTCGAGGAAGTGCTGCTGCGTCACCCGGCGGTGGCCCAGGCCGCGGTGATCGGCGTGCCCGACCCCCGGTACGGGGAGGAGGTGTGCGCGGTGGTCCGTACGGTCCCGGGGACGGCGGCCGGGCCGGCGCTCGGCGCGGAGATCTCCGCGTGGGCCAGGGAACGGCTGGCCGCGTACAAGTACCCGCGCCGGGTCGAGTTCGTCGAGGCGTTCCCCGTCGGCGCGAGCGGAAAGGTCCTCAAGCGGGAACTGGCCGCGCGCTTCGGCCCGGACGCGGTGCGCGGCGGTGCCGGAATCGACTGATCCTTGAGCCGCCTCTGCCACAGTTGCGGCCGTTCCCGAGCGGGAACCGTGTGACGTGGGGAGGGACGTGCAGTGAGCGAACAGGTGAGCAGACGAACGGCTCTGAAGGCCGTCGGGATGGGCGTGGCGGCGCTCGCGGTGGGTGCCGGTCCGGGCGCGGGCGTCGCCACCGCGGCTCGCGGCCCCTTCACCGCCGACGACCTGCGCACCGCGCTCGGCGGGAAGGTGCTGTTCCCGGGCGATCCGGACTACGACGCCGAACGCGCCGGATTCAACACGCTGTTCCAGCAGAGCCCGAAGGCCATCGTGCTCGCACAGGCCCCGCAGGACGTGGCGACGGCGGTGCGCATCGGCGGCGGCCTCGGCTGGCCGATCGCGGTGCAGGCGACCGGACACGGCATCTGTGTCCCCGCCGACGGTGCCCTGCTGATCAACATGCGCGAGATGAACGGGGTCGGCATCGACACGGCCGCGCGGACCGCGCGGATATCCGGCGGCGCGAAGTGGAGCGACGTACTCGCCGTCGCGGCCCCGGCGGGTCTGCTCCCGCCGGTCGGTTCCACCTCGGACGTCGGGGCCACCGGCTACGCGACGGGCGGCGGGGTGCCGGTCATCGGCCGCACCTACGGGTTCGCCTCCGACCGGGTGCGCAGGATCGAACTGGTCACCCCGGACGGGCGGCTGCGGTGCCTGACCCCGCAGCGGGAGGCCGACCTGTTCTGGGCGGTGCGCGGCGGAGGCAGCAACTTCGGTGCCGTCACCTCCTTCGACATCGACCTGCTGCCGGCCGCGACGGTGTACGGCGGCGGCCTGGTGTTCCCCGCGGCGGCGTCCGCGCAGGCGTACCGGGCGTACGTCGAGTGGACGAGGACCGCCTCGGACCGGATCACCTCCGTGGCCTCGTTCATCCGCACGCCCACCAGCCAGGTGCTGCGGATCGAGGTCGTCCATGTCGGCTCGTCGGCCGACGGCGCCGCGGAGATCGCCCCGCTGCGGGCCCTGAACCCGGTCTCGGACTCGGTCACCGACGTCCCGATCGCCCGGATGGACAGCATCTTCAACGTGCCGACCAAGCCCGTCGCGAACCTCGTGGAGAGCGGTCTCATCGGCACGCTGGACGCCGCCGGCGTCGAGGTGGTGCTGGGCGCGGTGGGCTTCGGCGCCACCCTGCCGTCGGGCGTGGCGGAGATCCGGCACATGGGCGGCGCGTTCGCGCGGCCTCCGGCGGCACCGAGCGCCATCGGGAACCGGGACGCGCAGTACCTGGTGTTCCTGAGCAACACGGTGCCCCAGCCGGACGCGGCCGGCTCGATCGAGCAGGCGCAGCGGACGATCCTGGACAACCTCGCCCCGGTGCTCACCGGCCGCACGGTTCCGACCTTCCTCGGCACCGTGGACACCTCCGTGGAAGCGGTGCGCAGCGCGTACACCGACAGCGACTGGAAGCGGCTGCTGAGCCTCAAGCACGCCTACGACCCGGCGAACCGGTTCCGCATCAACCACAACATCCGCTGACCCACCGCCCGCCGGACCCGGCGGGCCTGTTACGCCCTGGCGTCGCCCCTGACCCCGTCGAGCGCCAGCTCGAGGTGGCGGCGCCAGCCGGCGCTGCCCACGGGGCGGAAGTACATGGTGGCCATCACGCCGCGGGTGAGCAGCGGGAAGTCGGCGTAGGTGAGGTCGCTGCGGACGGCCCCGGCGGCGACGGCGCGGTCGATGATGCGGGTGACGATCTCGCCGAACTCGGCCTTCTGCCGCTCCAGGCCCTCCCACTGGATGTCGCCCGCGCCCATGAGCGCCAGCTGGAAGCTGGCGTCGCCGTCCGCGGCCTCCAGGTAGCTGCGCAGGACCGTCTCGAAGGCCTCACCGGGGTCGGTGACCTGCTCGGCGGCACGCGCCAGGTCGGCCATCCCCTCGTAGCGCTCGCGGACCATGGCGGTCAGCAGCGCCTGCTTGCTCGGGAAGTGGCGGTAGAGGGTGCCCATGCCCAGACCGCAGTGGGCGGCGATCTCCTCCATCTGGGCCTCGCGGCCGCGACTGGCGAAGAGCTCCCGCGCGGAGGCCATGATGCGCGCGCGGTTGCGACGGGCGTCCGCGCGCAGCGGTCGTTCGGTTTCAGACATCGCTCGGCAATCGCGTCGGGGTCGATTGACAACCGGAACCTTAATTCACTATCGTCGAGCCCACAAGACGGAAGTGGAGTTCCGCTTCCTGTTGTTGCCGGCCCCGCCTGGAGGTCCTCATGCTCGTCATCACCGCTCCCACCGGCCAGATCGGCCATCAGGTCCTGGAGAAAGTGCTGGAGGGCGACCGGCCGATCCGGGTGATCGCCCGCGATCCCGGCAAGCTCCCGGCGCATGTGCGCGAGCGCGTGGAGGTCGTACAGGGAACGCACTCCGACCCCGCCGTGGTGAACGAGGCATTCGCCGGCGCCGACACCGTCTTCTGGCTCGTGCCCCCGAACGTGCGGGCCGACAGCGTCGACGGCTACATCCTGGACTTCACCCGGCCGGCCTGTGAGGCGATCAGGAGCCAGGGCGTCAAGCGCGTCGTCGGCATCTCGACCCTGGGCCGCGGCGTGGCCAAGAACGCCGGCCAGGTGTCGGCGGCGCTGGCCATGGACGAACTGATCGAGAGCACCGGCGTCGCCTACCGCGCCCTGCGGATGCCGGGATTCATGGAGAACACGCTCCTGCAGGCGGGAGCCATCAAGCACCGGGGCATGTTCTTCATGACCATCTCCCCCGACCACAAGCTCCCGACCTGTGCCACCCGCGACATCGCCACCGTCGCGGCCCGGCTGCTGCTGGACGACTCCTGGACCGGACAGGCCGGCGTCCCGGTGCTCGGCCCCGAGGACCTGTCACCCAACGACATGGCGCGGATCATGTCCGAGGTGCTGGACCGGCCGATCCGCTTCCAGCAGGTCCCGAGCGAGGGCTACCTGGCCTCGCTGACGCAGAACGGGATCAGCCCGGCCTGGGCCCAGGGCCTGGTCGACATGGCGACCGAGGTCGAGCAGCGCGACATCTACGGCGTCGAGCCGCGCACCCCGGAGGCCACCACCCCCACCACGTTCCGCCAGTGGTGCGAGGAGGTGCTCAAGCCGGCCGTCCTCTCCTGAACCACGCACCACCACAGCCGTGGGGGCGTTCGACCGGGCCGCACCGGTCGAACGCCCCCCACGGCGTGTTCGCGCCGATCAGTCGTAGCTGACGTGGCGCGAACGGGTCAGGAACACACCGTCGGCCTCCACGAGCACGTCGTGCATGACACAGCTGACGAAGACCGGGTCCTGCCGCGGCCGGACCTTGACGACCAGGCAGTAGGCGGTCGAGCGCAGGGCGCCGTCCTCCAGTTGCCGCAGATCGATCATGTTGACGTGGTGCCGCCGCTGCATCGGGTCGTCCTCGAACCGCCGGTGAAAGTCCGTCAGGTCCGCGATGATGCCGTCCCGGGTCCGGGCCGGCGGACGTCCCGGGGTGTGCGCGAATTCGGCGTCCTCCGTGAAGGTGCCGGCGTAGCCGGAGATGTCACGCCCGTCCAGCAGCTGCATCTGCGCCGCGTAGAACTGCTGAACACGAGGATAAGCGGTGCCCAGATCGAGCCGGGCGGGAACTGTGGTCATGGCACTCTCCCAGGTTTCAGGCGACAGCGCGCAAGTTTCCGGCACGCCCCTAGAACTTCGGTCGAGTGCCGCGCCGCGGCACGGACTTCGCGGACCGGCCGCTCAGTGTGCCTTGAGGAAGCTTCTAGGTGTCCTGGTTACGTTGATCGCGTCGATGACACATCTCCTCGTTCGCCGCCCGATCACCACGACGACATCGGCAAAAGCGGCGACCACGACGACAGCAGGGGGATACGGATGACCACGGCCGAACGCTCACAGCCGGTTGCCCTTGTCACTGGTGCCACCCGCGGAATCGGCTTGGAAATCGCCAGGATGCTGGCCGGACGCGATATCGCGGTATTTCTCTGTTCCCGCAACCACGACGACGTGGCGGCGACGGTGAAGGAAATGCAGGAACAGGGGCACACCGTCGACGGTTACGGCTGCGACGTGCGGTCCGCGACGCAGATCCACGAGCTGGTACGGCGGGCCGTCGACCGTTTCGGGCCCCTCGACATCCTGGTGAACAACGCCGGCCGCCCGGGCGGCGGACAGACCGCGGAGATCTCCGACGAGCTGTGGTGCGAGGTCATCGACACCAACCTCACCAGCGTCTTCAGGATGACCAAGGAAGCCCTGACCACCGGCGGCATGCTCGGTCTCGGTCACGGCCGGATCATCAACATCGCCTCGACCGGAGGCAAGCAGGGCGTCGTCCACGCCGCCCCGTACTCCGCCTCCAAGCACGGGGTGGTCGGCTTCACCAAGGCGCTGGGGCTCGAACTCGCCAAGACGGGGATCACCGTGAACGCGGTCTGCCCCGGTTTCGTCGAGACGCCGATGGCCGAGCAGGTGCGCGAGCACTACGCGGGGATCTGGGGGGTCGACGAGGCCGAGGCCCACGCCCGCATCACGGCGCGCGTGCCGATCGGCCGCTATGTGGAACCGAGCGAGGTGGCGGCCATGGTCGGGTACCTGATCGGCCCCGGTGCGGCCGCCGTCACCGCTCAGGCCCTCAACGTCTGCGGCGGGCTCGGCAACTACTGAGATCCTCGCCTTCACGAAGGGTGGCTTCCGCCATGCCGCGCACAGCGCCGCCGACGGCCCGCACCTCGGGCTCGCTGATGTCGGAGTGCATCTACTATCTTCCGCGCCTGATGTTCCTGAACTCGCGGTACGCGCCGCAGACGCACTGGGGGGACATCGCGACGGTACTGCGGGACTTCCCCGAGGACAGCGGCGACGTGGGATCGCCGCGCTTCTGGGACGAGTGGCAGAACCGCTGGATCGCCCACGGGGAGCGGTACGGCGCACTGGCCCGCGACTCGTCCACCACCGCCGGGCGCATCCGGGCGGAGCGCGGTGCGGCGGTGTGCTACCACTGGGCCGAGTTCATGGACTTCGGCGACCGGCAGCGCAAGCTCCGGCTGCGCTCGCAGGTGCGCGAGCACTTTCTGCGCAGCCTGAAGGACAGTGAACTGGACGTCACGAGAGGTGAGTTGACGGTCGGAACCGGCGCCGGGCAAACCCCGTGCCGGGTGCCGTACTGGCTCTTCCTGCCGCCGTCGCGGCGCGCGGGATCGCAGCCGGTGCCCTGCGTCGTCCTGTCCAACGGCCTGGATTCGATGACCGAGGTGGAGGTGCTGGCGCTCGCCGAGCCCTACCTCGAACGCGGCATCGCGGCGCTGCTGTTCGACGGCCCCGGCCAGGGCATCCACGTCGGGCAGGTCCCGCTGCTGGTCCAGATGGAATCGGTCGTGGCGGAACTGGTGGCGGTGCTGCGCCGGGATCCCCGGATCGCCGACGACCGGCTGGCCTTTTTCGGCATCAGTTTCGGCGGGTACTTCACCTTGCGCATGGCCCAGCACCTGGGCTCGCTCTTCACCTGTCTGGTGAACCTCTCCGGCGGCCCGCGCGTCGCGCCCTTCGACGGACTTCCACGCCGCTTGAAGGACGATTTCCGTTTCGTCCTCGCCTGTGGCGGGCCGGTGGACATGCAAGCGCGTTTCGACGCGCTGGAGATAGACCTGACCGTGCCCGCCGGCGCCCCGGTACTGAGCGTCCACGGCGAAAAGGACGACATATTCCCGGTGACGGCTCTGGAGGAGCTGGACCGGGCCTGGGGCGGAAAGCACCGGCTCGTGGTGCACGAGAACGAGGCTCATATCTGCCCCAATCTGGTCAACCTGTGGAGCATCGACGCGGCCGACTGGGTGGCCGATCAGCTCCGGCCGGCCTAGTCATCCGAGGGACACGCATTGCTGCCGGAACAAGGCACTTCAGAAGAAGGAACAGCGGTCCACGGCACAGCGCCGGAAGACCTGTCCGAGGAACGCCTCGTCGGTTCCTGGCACCTGGTCTCCCATTTCTTTCTCGCCGAGGACGGCTCCACCCGCCCCGGCCCGTGCGGCGAGCACGCCGAAGGCCTGCTGATCTACGACGGCCGCGGGTACATGTCGGCCGCGCTGATGCGCACCGGCCACCCGGACGCCGACGCCTCGGGGACGCCGGCGGGATACATGGGCTACTCGGGGCGCTGGCGAGTGGCGGGCGACCGGGTGGTCCACGAGGTCCTGGTCAGCTCGCACCCCCGCATCGTCAACACCGAGCAGGTCCGGGAGGCCCGGCTGGACGACGGCCGGCTGACCCTGCGCGAACGCCTCGGCGGAGCGCCGCGCTCCCTCGTCCTGCAGTGGCGACGCGCCGACCCCACACCTACCGACAGGAAAGTCACGCAGATGAACGGCATCGACATAGCCGGTGGTGCTTCGTGAATCGCCGGGTGGCCATTACCGGAATGGGCGTCCGGGCGCCCGGCGGGCTGGGCAAGGACTCCTTCTGGACGCTGCTGTCCGAGGGGCGCACGGCGACCCGCCGGATCTCCTTCTTCGACCCCTCGCCGTACCGGTCGCAGGTCGCGGCCGAAGTGGACTTCGACGCCGCGGCCGAGGGCCTGAGCCCGCGCGAGATCCGGCGGATGGACCGGGCGACCCGGTTCGCGGTGGTCTGCGCCCGCGAGGCGGTGGCCGACAGCGGAATCGACCTGGAGGCGGTGGCACCCCACCGGGTCGGGGTGAGCCTGGGCAGCGCGGTCGCCGCGGCGACCAGCCTGGAGCAGGAGTACCTGGTGCTGTCGGATTCCGGCAGGCAGTGGGTGATGTCGCCGGAGCACCTGTCCCCGCACATGTTCGACTACATGATCCCCAGCGTCATGCCGGCCGAGATCGCCTGGGCGGTGGGTGCGGAGGGGCCGGTCGCGATGGTGTCCAACGGCTGCACCTCCGGGCTCGACTCCGTCGGACACGCCGTCTCACTGATCCGTGAGGGCAGTGCCGACGTGATGGTCGCGGGCGCCGCGGACACCCCGATCACGCCAATCGTGGTGGCCAGCTTCGACGCCATCAAGGCCACCACCACGTACAACGACGACCCGGAGCACGCCTCCCGGCCCTTCGACGGCACCCGCAACGGCTTCGTACTGGCCGAGGGCGCGGCCATGTTCGTCCTGGAGGAGCTGACAGCCGCCCGCCGCCGGGGCGCACCCGTCTACGCCGAGGTGGGCGGCTATGCCACCCGCTGCAACGCGTACCACATGACCGGCCTCAAGTCCGACGGCCGGGAGATGACCGAGGCGATCCGCGCGGCGCTCGACCAGGCCAGGCTGGACCCCTCGGACGTGGACTACGTCAACGCACACGGCTCGGGCACCAAGCAGAACGACCGGCACGAGACCGCGGCGTTCAAGCGGAGCCTCGGCGAGCACGCCTACCGCACACCGGTCAGCTCGATCAAGTCGATGGTCGGGCACTCGCTGGGCGCCATCGGCTCGGTGGAGATCGCCGCGTCCCTGCTCGCCATCGACCGCCAGGTCGTGCCGCCGACGGCGAACCACCAGGTCAAGGACCCCGAATGCGATCTCGACTATGTGCCGGTGACGGCCCGGGAGCACCGCACCGACACGGTGCTGACCGTCGGCAGCGGCTTCGGCGGCTTCCAGAGCGCGATGGTCCTCACCCGGCCGAAGCAGGTGGCCGCATGAGCGTGATCACCGGGCTGGGTGTGGTGGCACCCAACGGTGTCGGCGTCAAGGAGTTCTGGGCGGCGACGCTGACGGGCCGCAGCGGCATCGGCGAGCTGGACCGGTTCGACACCTCGGGGCAACCCGCGCGGCTGGCCGCCCTGGTGCGCGACATCGACCCGGCCGAGCACCTGCCCAGCAGGCTCCTGCCGCAGACCGACGTGTCGACCCGGCTCGCCCTGGTCGCCGCCCAGAGTGCCATCGAGGACGCGGATCTGGACACGGCCGCGATGACCGACTACGACATGGGCGTCGTCACGGCCAACGCCTCCGGCGGATTCGAGTTCACCCACCGGGAGTTCCGCAAGCTGTGGTCGCAGGGCCCGCAGCATGTCAGCGCGTATGAGTCGTTCGCCTGGTTCTACGCCGTGAACACCGGCCAGATCTCCATCCGGCACGGGATGCGTGGCCCGAGCTGCGCACTGGTGGCCGAACAGGCCGGCGGGCTGGACGCGCTCGGCCAGGCCCGGCGCAGCATCCGCGCGGGTGTGCCGCTCGTGGTGACCGGCGGTGTCGACTCCGCCTTCGACCCCTGGGGCTGGGTCTCCCACCTGTCCAGCGGGCGGGTCAGCGCCGACCCGGACCCGGACACCGCCTACCGGCCCTTCGACACCGGGGCGAGCGGTTACATCCCGGGGGAGGGTGGCGCCCTCTGCATCCTGGAGGACGCCCGTTCGGCGGCCGACCGGGGCGCCCGTGTGTACGGCGAACTCGCCGGGTACGCCGCCACGTTCGACCCGGCCCCGGACTCCGGGCGGCCGCCCGGGCTGCGGCGTGCCGCCGAACTCGCCCTGGCCGACGCCGGGACCGCCCCCGGCGAGGTGGACGTGGTCTTCGCGGACGCGGCGGGCGTGCCCGAGCTGGACCGCACCGAGGCCGAGGCACTGCGCGACGTCTTCGGGGTGCGTGGTGTCCCGGTGACGGCCCCCAAGGCGCTCACCGGCCGGCTGTTCTCCGGCGGCGGAGTGCTGGACGTCGTGTCCGCCCTGATGAGCATCCAGGACCAGGTGATACCGCCGACCTTCACCACCGGCACGGTACCCGCCGAGTACGGCATCGACGTCGTCCTCGGCGAACCCCGGGAAGCGCCGGTCGGCACCGCGCTCGTACTCGCTCGAGGCCGCTGGGGGTTCAACGCGGCCGTCGTCATCCGCAGTTTCCGGAACGGGAGTTGACCATGAGCAGGACCATGAGCATCGAGGAGCTGCGCGGCATCCTGATCGCGTGCGCGGGCGGCGAGGACGCGGACGCGCCGCCCGAGGACTTCGCGGACCTCGCCTTCGACGACCTCGGATACGACTCGCTGGCCCTCATCGAGACCGCGGCCCGGCTCAAGCTGGACCACGGCGTGGTCATCCCGGACGACCTGATCACCGAGGTCGGGACCCCGGCGGAGCTGCTGAAGCTGGTCAACGAGCGGACAGCGGCCTAGCCATGCAGGTCTCGATGACACACACCCGCCTGGTGGCGGCGCCGGCGGACGACATCTACCGCGTCGTCGCCGATGTGACCCTGTGGCCGGTGGTCTTCGGACCGTCCGTGCATGTCCGGCACGTCCACCGGACCGAGCGTGACGAGCGGTTCCAGCTGTGGGCGGTCGTCGGTGGTGACGTGCACACCTGGGTGTCGCGGCGGGAGCTCGATCCGCTCGCCCGGCGGATCGGCTTCCGCCAGGAACGCACCCATCCGCCGATCACCGCCATGTCCGGAGCGTGGTCGTTCCAGCCGTTGCCGGACGGCAGGACCGAGGTGCGTCTCGACCACACGTTCTCGGTGGCCGACGAGGAGGCCATGGCGGGCATCCGCGCCGCGGTGGACCGCAACAGCCTGGAGGAACTGGCGGCGCTGGGCCGGATCACCGAACTCGGCCATCCCGTGGACCAGGTGATCGACACCTTCTCCGACACCGTCGTGGTGGACGGGCCGCTCGACGACGTCTACGCGTTCGTCCGCCGCAGCGACCTGTGGCCCGAGCGGCTGCCGCATGTGGCCCGGGTGGACCTGTCCGAGGACGCGGCGGGGATCCAGCACATGGAGATGGACACCGTCACCGCGGACGGTACGGCCCACACCACCCGCTCGATACGGGTGTGCACGGCGCCGTCGCTGATCGCCTACAAGCAGCTCCTGCCACCGCGCATGCTGCTCGGCCACAGCGGACGCTGGACGTTCACCCCCGCCGGCCGCGGTGTCGAGGTGACGGCCACGCACACGGTGGCGATCGATCCCGAGGCGGCCCGCGAGGTGCTGGGCCACGCCTCCACCCTGGCGCAGGCGCGCAGTCATCTGCGTGCCGCGCTCGGCGGCAACGGGCGGGCGACCCTCGCCATGGCCGGCAGGTTCGCCGGCGAGAGCCTTCACTGACGAGAGCGGGGGAACGTGTGAGTGCTCAACAGCTGGAGTCGACGACGACGGTCGTACTCGCAGACATCGCGGTGATCCTTCTCGTCGGCTCGGTGCTGATGAAGGTCGCCAAATGGGTGCGGCAGCCGCCGGTGGTGGCCGAACTGCTGGCGGGTGTCGCCCTCGGGCCCAGCCTGCTGGGGCTGCTGCCCGGGCATCTGAGCACGCGCCTGTTCCCGCTGGACGCGCGCCCGTTCCTGTCGGTGGTCTCGCAGCTCGGGATCCTGCTGTTCATGTTCCTGATCGGCTGGGAGTTCAACCGCGACATCCTGCGCGGGCGGCTGCGCACGACGATCGTCTCGGTGTCCCTGTCGTCCATGGTGGTGCCGTTCCTCGGCGGGGCAGCCCTGGCGCTGGCCCTGTACACGCGGCACGACCACGTCGGGGGCCACCACGTGGGGCGGGTCGCCTTCGTCCTCTATCTCGGCACGGCGATCTCCATCACCGCCTTCCCGGTGCTGGCCCGCTTCCTGGTCGACACCCGGATGAGCGGCACACGGGTCGGCGAGCTGGCCCTGGCCGGCGCGGCGGCCTGTGACGCCCTGTCCTGGCTGCTGCTCGCCGTGGTGGTCGCGACCGTCCAGGTGTCCGGGCCCGGCGGACTGCTGAAGATGGCCGGCCAACTGCTCCTCTACGCCCTCGCCATGTGGCTCCTGGTGCGCCCGGCGCTGCGCGCGCTCGTCGGGCGCTGGGGCCGGGAGAGCGGCGGGCGCCTGACCCTGCTGGCGCCGATCGGCGCGGGGGTGTTCCTGTCGGCCGCCGCGACCTCGTGGATGGGGATACACGCCGTCTTCGGCGCCTTCGTCTTCGGCTGTGTCATGCCACGTGAGCCCGTGCAACCGCTCACCCGGCAGGTGCGCGGGCCGATGGAGCAGGTCAGCCTGCTGCTGCTCCCGGTGTTCTTCATCCAGGTCGGGCTCTCGGTGGACGTCCGCTCGCTCGGCGCGGCCGACCTGGCCGAGTTCGCCGCGGTCACCGCGGTCGCCTGTGCGGGCAAGCTGCTCGGAGCGAGCATTCCGGGCCGGCTGAGCGGTCTGGAGTGGCGCGACGCCGGCACGCTCGGGGTGCTGATGAACATGCGGGGGCTCACCGAGCTGATCGTGATCAACGTGGGCGTCGGCATGGGTGTCCTGGACGGCCGCATGTACACGGTCATGGTGCTCATGGCGCTGGTGACCACGGCTGCGGCGGGCGTGTTCATCCGGTACCGCCCGCCGGAGACCGGATGGACCTGGCCGCGCGAGGAGGTCTCGCTGCGGCTCACCGAAGCCGGCCGGGCCGACTGAGCACCACCCCCGGGGCCGTGAACGCGGCCCCTTCCACGGTGAGTCGAGCGGCCCGGCGCCGCCCCGACCACAGCGTTTCCGTCCACGTGCCCATCAGCGGGAGGACTCATGCCAGACCAGCGCAACCGCGACGTCGTGATCCTGGGGGGCGGGCTCGCCGGCCTCACGCTCGCGATCCAGCTCAAGAACGCGCGCCCGGAAACGGACATCGTCGTGCTCGACAAGCGCAAGGGACTGGCGCCGGAGGCGGCGTTCAAGGTCGGTGAGTCGACCGTCCCCACCGGCGCGCACTACTTCGCCGAGGTCATCGGCATGAAGGAGCACCTGGAGAAGTTCCACCTGCAGAAGAACGGGCTGCGGTTCTTCCAGCCGTCGGGTGACAACAGCGACCTGACGCACCGGATCGAGCTGGGATCGCTGGACTTCCCGGTGCACGTCAACTACCAGATCGACCGCGGCCGTTTCGAGAACGAGCTGACCCGGGTGGCGCTCGCGCTGGGCGTCGACCTGCGGCAGGGCTGCGACGTGCGGGGCGTGGAGCTGCGGCCGGAGTCCGCGCACCGCGTCAGCTTCGCCCAGGACGGCGAGGAGCGCGAGCTGCGGTCCCGCTGGCTGGTCGACGCCGCGGGCCGGGCCGGTGTCATCAAGCGCCACCTCGGCATCGGCCGGGAGGTCGCCCACACCATCAACGCGTCCTGGTTCCGCCTCGCCGGCGGCATCGACCTGGAGCAGTGGGGAGCGGACAACCCGGCCTGGCTGTCCCGGATGCGCCGGGCGAACATACGCCAGTTCAGCACGAACCATCTCATGGGGGACGGCTACTGGGTCTGGCTGATCCCGCTGGGCTCGGACCACATCAGCATCGGCATCTGCGCCGACCCGCGCCTGCACCCGTACGAGGAGATCAACGACTTCGACCGGGCGCTCGACTGGTTGCGCCGTCACGAACCGCAGCTGGCCGAGGCCGTGGCCGGACGCGTGCATGACGTGGCGGACTTCCTGAGCGTACGGGACTTCGCCTTCGGGGTGGAGCGCGTCTACTCGCCCGACCGATGGAGCCTGGTCGGCGAGGCCGGTGCCTTCGCCGACGCCTTCTACTCCCCCGGCTCCGACATGATCGGCTACGGCAACTCCGCCACCACGGACCTGGTCACCCGGGATCTCGCCGGCGAGGACATCACCGAACGGCTGGAGTTCTACAACGACTTCCACCTGAAGACCTTCGCCCATGTGCTGTCGAAGGTGGAGGACCACTATCCGGCCTTCGGCAATCCCGCCGTGATGGTGCCGAAGCTGAGCTGGGACCGAATGCTGAACCACTACGGGGTGGTCCTGCTGTTCGTCCAGAACCGGTTCCTCGACTACGAGTTCCTGAAGACAGTGAACGGGGACATCGAGAAGCTGTACGCGCTCAACGAGCGGGTGCAGCAGATCTTCCGGGACTGGAACCAGCTGGAGCGGGTGCGGCCGACGGGCCCGGCCAGGGCCCACAACGCGGCGAAGGCGGTCCGGGAGAGCGCCACCGCGCTGATCCACGACTACAGCGACGAGGAGCTGAGGTCGGCCCTCGCGCGCAATGTCGCCGTGACCGAGGCCATGGCCGTGGGCGTCTTCCACCGGGCCGCCCGCAACCTGGCCGAGCGCCCGGACCCCGAGGTGCCGGTCAACCCGTACGCCGTCGGCCTGCGCCCCGCTGACTGGCAGGCCGACGGGCTGTTCCGCGGCGACGTCCTGCTGACGCTCGCTCAGGCCGACGAGATCGCCGGGGGGATGCAGGGCCTGCTGGCCGACCCGCTGCTCGCGGACGCCTCCTGACCGGGCCTGCCGACGCAGGAAGGAGCCGGCGGCCGGGCGGGGACGTCCCGCCCGGCCGCCGGCTCCTGTGTTCACAGGGTGTAGGGGTTCTTCCGGCGGGCGTCCGCCAGCGCGCGTGCCCACCAGAACAGCTGGTTCAGCATCACCTTGGCCGCGGTGCGCGTACCCGCCACGTCCTCCGGGCGTCCGTCCGCGTCGAAGCGGTCCCGGGGGCCGTGGAAGCTCATGCCGTCCCGCAGCGAGACCGCGTGGAGCTCCGCGAACACCTGGCGCAGCTGCTCGGCGGCGCGGATGCCGCCGGAGCGTCCCCCGTAGGACGCGAACGTCACCGGCTTCGCCTGCCACTGCTTGTGGTTCCAGTCGATGACGATCTTCAGCAGGGCGGGGAAGCTGTGGTTGTACTCGGGCGTGACGATGACGAAGGCGTCCGCGTCGTCGAGCCGTCCCCGCAGTCGCCGCACGCGCTCCTCGACATCGGGAGCGGGCGCGAGGGTGGGAACGGGCGGCAGCTCCCACTCCGCGAGGTCGAGCCGGTCCAGATCAAAACCGCTCACGTCGGATGCGATGTCGCAGAGCCAGTCCGCGATCATGGCACCCGTACGGCTCGATGACGAGCAGGCCACCAGCATCGCCAGACGGAGTTCCTTCGCCATTTTCTCTTCCCGTGACGTCAGTGGAACAGCGGATGTCATGCCTATCCAGTGTCACCAAAGAACTCGAAGCCCGCTCAAGACGCGCTGCTCGGCGGCCTCGAGGCCCGAATATGGCCAGGGATTTCCGGCGTGGCACTCTCGCAGGAAATGACGCTATCGACTGGCGATGATCTCGTGGTGGAGTTTCTTCGCCTCGGGCGAGGGCTCAAGTCCCAGCTCGTCGTCGAGAATGCGACGCAGTTGGTGATACACACTGAGTGCCTCACCGCGCCGCCCGGAACGGTGCAATGCCTGCATGAGCCGGACGTGAAACGGCTCGTGCAGGTGATGGGTGGCCACCAGTGATCGGAGTTCACCGACGATTTCCCGGTGCCGGTTGTTCGCCATGTCCGCCTCGATGCGCAGCGACACGGCCTCCAGTCGCTGTTCCTCCAGGTACGCGGAGAGGCCGTGCAAGGAGGGGCCATGGACGATATCGGCCGGCAGCGGTCCGCGCCACACCGTCAGGGCCTCCCGCAGGAGTTCCGCCGCGCATCCGGCCCGCCCCTGGTCCAGGGCTTTCCGGCCGCTTTCCACCAGCTGCTGGAACTCGAAGACGTCGACATTCTCGCGGGGGACGGCCAGCAGGTAGCCGCCGGGCCGAGTGACCAGGACGGACGACTCCTGTGCAGCCTGGAAGTTGGTGCAGAAGAGCTTGCGCAACTGGTAGACGTAGGTCTGCACGATGGTCTTCACCGTGCGCGGCGGGCCGTAGGGCCACAGCTCGTCGATGAGCTGTTCCGTGCTCACCATCGCGTTCGCATTCACGGCGAGCATCGCCAGTACTTGTCGGAGTTTGATTGCGGTCACCTGGAAAAGCGAGTCGGTCGCTTCTCGTCCGGATTCGGATTGGCAGTTGATCTCGAGGGGTCCGAGTAATTTGATCCGTACACGATCGCCGATCATCTATGATCTCCCCGTTCGGCACGCTGCCCACTCAGCCACGGACGCTACCGGACCACGTACCCCGTTGAAAACCCGCCACCCGGCGCGTCGCATGGTGCGAGACTACAAGCTTCGTGCCGGAATTGCCCGTTCCTATTTGCCGGAATACAACCCTCCCATCCAGGTAAAGGATATTTTACCGCTGCATTACGTGTGCTTTAGGGACTGTATGCGGATATCTATCGGGCCGCCCAGGAAGGATCAATTCCAGAAGCCGCTTCGAGTGATAGTCGAGCGGCGACTGCAAGGGTCCCGCACATGCGCTCTTTCACCGGCGAACCGCAAATGAAAGCGATTACCGCAGGAGTTCATGCCTTTCTGCAGCCCGATGGTGGCTGGTGTCTGAACAACGCGGGTCTGATCGTCTCCGAGGACGGGTGCGTGCTCGTCGACACGGCGGCCACCGTGGCACGGGCCGGCCTGCTGCGGGCGCACGCCATGGACGTCGCCGGCGCCCCGCCGAGGCTGATCGTCAGCACCCATGCGCACGGCGACCACACCTTCGGGAACACCGTCTTCCCCGAGGCGCTCGTGATGGGGCACGAGAAGACCAGGGAGGAGGCCGAGCGGACCGGACTGCACCTGACCGGTCTGTGGCCGAACGTCGACTGGGGCGGCGTGGAGGTGGTGCTGCCGCAGCTGACCTTCGACGGACCGGTGACGCTGCGGCTCGGTGCCCGCGAGGCGGAACTGCACTCCTTCGGCCCCGCCCACAGCGGCTGCGACACGGCTGTCTGGCTGCCCCGCGAGCGCGTGCTGTTCGCCGGCGACCTCGTCATGTCCGGTGTGACGCCGTTCGTACTCACCGGGTCGGTGCGCGGCCTCCGGTCCGCGGTGACGGCCCTGCGGAAGCTGGACCCGGTGACCGTCGTACCGGGTCACGGCCCGGTCGGCGGGCCGGAGTTGCTCGACGCGACGGAGCGCTATCTGGACTGGCTGACGGAACTCGCCCGGGCCGGCCTCGCCCGGGGCCTGCCGCCGCTGGAAGCCGCACGACAGGCGGACCTGGGGCCGTTCGGCGACCTTCTCGACAGCGAACGGCTCGCACCGAACCTGCACCGGGCCTACGACGAACTGCGCGACGGCACCGGACACGAGCCGGCCGGCGTGGACCAGTTGTTCGCGGAGATGGTGGACCTGCACGGCGGCCTCCCGGAGTGCCGTGCCTGAACCGCGCACGTCCGGCGCCGCTTCACCGGCCGGCCGCCGTACGAGCGCCGTGCAGAGCGGGGGCCGCCGCTCGGACGGCTAGAGGTGGTCCGCCAGGCGGAGGGCAAGGGCGACGAGGGTCAGGCTCGGGTTGGCGGCGGGGGAGGCCGGGAAGACGGAGTTGTCGCAGGCGTAGAGGTTGTCGTACCCGAGGAACCTGAGGTTCTCGTCGACCACACCGTCGCCCCGGTCGGACATGCGCAGCGTGCCGACCTCGTGGGCGACGCCGCCGAGTCTGGCGTCCTGGAGGCCGAGTCCGTTCTCTCCGAGTACCGGCTCGGCCTCGAGGTCGGTGAGGACACGGACCGCGATGTCGTCGGCCTCGGCGAGATCCGGGTCTGACGGCCAGGCGCGGTGAACCGTCACGGTGACGGGGTCCTCCGGGTCACCGGTGACCGTCAGGTGGTTGTCGTCCTGGAGATCGGCGTAGTACATGAAAACGATCTCGCAGAGCATCCAGTCCTTGCGCACCTGCCGCTCGCGGGCGAGGTTGGCGGGGTCGACGTAGCGGCCTTGGTTGAAGTCCGCACCCAGCTCCACCACGATGTCGAAGGCGTGGTTGCCGGGATCGGCGTCAGGGCGGCGCAGCAGTAGCTTCGCGGAGTCGGTGGTCGAACTGAGCCAGCCGTCGGGCGGCAGCGTGAAGGCTCGGTAGCGGATGGTGTGGTCGGTCAGCCCCCGGCCGATCTTCCGGTTGTCGTCGGTGAGTTGGGACTGCAGCGCGATCTTCGCCGACTCCATGGTCCCGGCAGCGAGCACCACGGTCTCAGCCCGGTACTCACGCCTCTGCTGCGCCAGCAGGTCGTAGCACCGTACGCCGGTGACTCGTCGGGGATCGCCCGCGTCCACAAGTACCTGGCACACGGCCTGGTTGAGGTTGACCGTGGGCGGGCGGCGGTCCGCCCAGCTGGGATCGTCGACCAGCCGGTCCTCCATGAGCAGGTCGGCCGTGGAGAAGAACCCGGTGGGCAGGGCGAGATGAGTCGGGCCGATGTACTGGACCGCCACCGGGGCGTCCAGGGCCTCGTAGCCGGCGACCATGTCGCCAAGTGCGGTGCGGGCTTCGTTCTGGTAGTCGGTGACCTGCGGGGGGACGGCGTTGATGTGCTTCACCGCCGCGGCGAAGCGTGACTCGAGCAGGTCCTGTCGCACGGCCGCGGGCCACGAGGCCAGTTCCCACGGCGACTGGTCGGGAATCAGCCCTCCCCAGAAGAGGGACCGTCCGCCGAGGTTGAACGCCTGGGCTCCGTCGAACTCCGAGCCTGCGGCGTTCACGTAGTTGCGCAGTCCGAAGTCCTGCCACAGCGACCAGACGTGCTTGTCGAACCGCCCCAGTCGCAGCCTGCGCGGGAGATTCCCCACGTGGGTCGGGAACAGGTAGGAACCCTTCTCCAGCACCAGCACGTCCCGGCCCTTGTCGGCCAGGCTGCTCGCCAGGACCCCGCCGCCCATCCCGGAGCCGACGACGATGACGTCGTAGACGTGCTCCGGGTCCAGGGAGCGCGCGAAGAAGCGCTGAGGTACCACTCCGTGCTCGGTGATCACCTCATCGGCAGCCGGGAAGGTGACCTCCGCCTCGGTGTACTCTCGCTCACCGTGGAGTTCGTCGGGACTCAGGGACAGATTCGGTTCCTGCATCCACCGGTTGGGTTTGAGGACGAACTTGAACTGCAGCCCGTCCTGGTACAGCTGCTCGTCCAGCTCGTACGTCCACGCCCCGTCGGTGTAGTCGCCACCACGATCGAAGAGCCAGTCGTCGGCCGACGTCCGCAGCACCACGGTCTGATCCGGTGCGTACGTCCCCGTCACCAGGCGAATCGTGAACACAGGGGGCCTCCCTCGCAACACGCAATCGTGTACGGACGGTCAGCCGGCCTGTTTCCACGCTACGACCGGTGCCAACGGAGTGCCAATGCGGTATTCACGGGCGGCGTGAGCCCGGCCGTCCGGATGGGCGGTGTCGCCCGGGAGGGGAACCCGCTGCTGCCCGGTCGTGGCAGCGGCACGTGCGCGACTGGTCCCGGGAACGGGCGGAGGGCCGTTCGAGATTTCTCTCAAACGGCCCTCTGACCTGCGACTTTTCCAAGTCGGGACGACAGGATTTGAACCTGCGACCCCTTGACCCCCAGTCAAGTGCGCTACCAAGCTGCGCCACGTCCCGGTGCGGTCCCACCCGGGGTGTCCCGTGTGATCACGCAGGTCAACCCTACCGCACCTGGGCGGGTGCCCGTGTCGCCCCGGTGGTGGCGTGGGTCGTCGTACGGTCCGGGCGGCGGACCGGGACGAGGAGGGCGGCGCCGGCCGCGGCCAGGCACAGGACGGCGAGCAGTGCCCAGCCGTGGGTGTAGCCGGAGGCGTAGGGCAGGCCGGAGGGCTGGAGGCGCCCGGTGACCAGGACGCTGGTGAGCGCGGCGCCGATGGAGCCGCCGATGGTGCGGATGTTGGCGTTCATGCCGGTCGCGGCGCCGGTCTGCTCCGGCGGGACGCTGCCGACGACGAGGTTGGCCATGGAGGCGAAGGCCAGGCCGATGCCCAGGCCGAACAGACCGGCGACCACGGCTACCTCCCACCGCGCGTCGTGCCAGAGGGTGAGGAATCCGCAGGCCGCCGCGCCGAGCGCGGCACCGGTGGTGAGGAGGGCCTTGGCGCCGACACGGGGCTCCAGGCGGCCGGAGAGGACGCCGGAGAGGAACATCGCGAGCAGCATCGGCAGCATGAGCAGGCCGGAGGCGGTGACGCTCGCGCCGAAGCCGTAACCGGCCGCCGACGGCGTCTGGACGAAGCCCGGCAGGAAGGACCAGATCGCGTACATGCCCGCGCCGAAGAACAGCGCGGCCGCGTTGGTCGTCCACACCGCGGGCAGCCGCATCACACGCAGGTCGATCAGCGGGGAGCGGGAGCGGGCCTCGGCCGTGAGCCACAGGGCGAACAGCACGACGGCGGCGGCGAACAGACCGAGCACCTTCGGCGAGCCCCAGCCCCACCGCCCGGCCTGGCTCAGCGGCAGCAGCAGGGCCACCAGCCAGGCGGAGAGCAGTCCGGCGCCATACCAACTGACTTTCCCCTGGGCCCTCTTGGGGGACTCGGGGACATAGGCCACGGCGATCAGGACCGTCGCGGCGACGATCGCCACGGGGATCCAGAAGAGCCAGCGGTAGTCGAGCGCGGAGACGATCGGCCCGGCGGCGACCATGCCGACCCCGCCGCCCGCGGCGATGACCGCCGAGAGGTTGCTGATGCTGCCGCTCACCTCGGCGGGCGCGAACTCGTCCCGGATGATGCCGAAGGAGAGCGGGAACAGGGCGCCGCCGACGCCCTGGACGACCCGGGCCACGATGAGGACACCGATGTCCGGGGCGAGCGCGGCGAGGAGACAGCCCGCGAGAACAGCGGCCAGCACGGCGACGAGAGTGCGTTTCTTGCCGACGAGGTCGCCGACCCGGCCGAGGATCGGGGTGAAGACCGAGGCGGACAGCAGGTACGCCGTCATCACCCAGGTCGCGGTCGATTGGGAGGTGTGCAGGGCGTGCTGGACGGTCGGCAGGGCCGGCGCGATCAGCGACTGCAGCATGGAGAACACGCCCGCACCGGTCGCGAGGACCGCGAAGGTGAGGCGGGTGGACTTGCGGGGCATGAAGGAGCCTCTCCGAGTGGGAGCGCTGCGGGACGGACGCAGGGGGGCACTGCGGTCGGGCACGTCTGCCCACGACACGGTCGCCCCCGCACTGCTAAAGTGGAGGTACTCCTCCACTCTAGCGGAGGCACCCCTCCAGTTCAACCGAACCGGATGCACACCTCCGATTCAGCGAATCCCCCTGGGAGGCAGCAGTGACGGCCACGCCGTTCCCCGTCGGCGAGATCGTGGCGGCCCGCCGGCCGCACCGCAAGGACGCCGCCCGCAACTACGACGCCCTGCTCGCGGCCGCCCGCGAGGCGTTCGCGGAGCACGGCTCGGACGCCTCGCTGGAGGACATCGCCCGCCGGGCGGGCGTCGGCATCGGCACCCTCTACCGCAACTTCCCCACCCGCCGCGACCTCTTCGAGAGCGTCTACGCCGACGAGGTCAACGCCCTGTGCCAGGCGGCCGAGGAGTTCGCCGGCCTGCCGCCGTGGGAGGCGCTGACGGCCTGGCTGGACCGGTTCGCCGGCTACATGGTCACCAAGCGGGCGGTCCGCGAGGCGCTGAACGACGAGTCGGAGATCTTCCAGTCCTGCCGCGACTCGATGTACGCCGCCGGTGGCCCGCTGCTGGAGCGCGCCCAGCGGGCGGGTGCGGCCCGCACGGACATGGACTTCGTCGATCTGCTGCGGATGGTCGCCGGGATCACGGCGACGGCGTTCGACGACGACGCCCAGCGCGACCGGGTGCTCGCGATCGCGCTGGACGGGGTCCGCACCGGCCGCTGAGAGCCGGGGGCGCCGCCTACTTGATGAGCGCGTTGGCCACCACCACGATCAGGCCGAGCACGGCGTCCCCGGCCCCCATCAGGACGGCCGTCGGCCAGCTCCGGGCCGCCCAGCGGGCGGTGAGCAGGCCGAGCACGAAGAGGATCAGGATGTTGAGGACGAACGCCGCGTACTCCACCCCCTTCGCCGGCCACCATCCCCACCACGCGCCCGCGAGCAGGAGGACGGTGGGCAGGACGGCCGTCACCAGCGGCCACTCGTCCCGCAGCGAGCGCACCGCGTCCCAGCGGCGGTGCGGTCCGCGCTCGGCGATGCAGTGGGCGTAGCCGTGGGCGAGCGCGGAGGCGAGCGCCGTCACCAGGACCCACGCGGCGTCATAACCACGGCCCTCGGCGGAGGTGTGCCCGTACCGGGTGAGCGCCGCCACCAGGGAACTGGCGAGCACGGCCCCGTAGACCCCGCCGAAGAGGACGGCCTCGCGCATGCTGTGCCGCCGGGGCGGTGCCGCGCCGACCGCCGTGGAGTCGGCCATGTTTCCCACGATCACCCGTGTCCCGCCTGCCCGCCAGTCCGCGCGGAGCGACGAAGTGTCCTCCCACCAGCCCCGATGTCCCACACACTGTCGGCCGCGGCCCGCGTGGGGCGCTGGCTAGGCTCGCCGCATGACGCACAGCTTCGCGCTCCACATACCGGGCGCCGACCTCGAACCCGAGCCCCTCGACCCCGAGCAGATCGTCTCCGGGAACCCGGAGGTCACCGGGAAGGTGGTCTGGGAGTCGCCGGACGGCCGGCAGATCCGCGGGATCTGGCAGATCACCCCGGGCGTGGTCACCGACACGGAGGCGGACGAACTGTTCGTGGTGATCAGCGGTTCGGCGACGATCGAGGTCGAGGGCGGGCCGACGCTGACGGTGGGGCCGGGCGACATGGCGGTGCTGCGCGCGGGCGACCGTACGACGTGGACGGTGCACGAGACCCTGCGCAAGGCGTACGCGATCAGCCTGTGAGGCGGCGGTCCCGTCAGGAGGGCGGCGCCGTCGTCCCCCGGATCTCCAGCGTCGGCGCGGCGAGGTGGACGCTCCCCTCGCCGCCCGGCCGTTCGAACCGGCTTAGCAGACAGCGGGCGGCGCGCCGGCCGATCTCGTACGGGGCGGTGTCGACGGTGGTCAGCCAGACGTGCCGCAGCCGGGAGATGCTCGTGTTGTCGTAGCCGACGACCGAGAGGTCGCCCGGCACCCGCAGGCCCAGTTGCCCGGCCGCCGAGAGGGCGCCCACGCATGCCATGTCGTTGACGGCGAAGAGCGCCGTCGGCCGTTCGGGGCGGCTGAGCAGGCGTACGGTCCCCCGGTAGCCCCCCTCCTCGGTCAGGTCGCCCGGCTCGACGACCGGCTCGGCGCCGTGTGCCCGCATCGCCGCCTCGAAGCCGCGCCGCCGCAGCGCGCCGACCGCGCCGTGGCCCGCGAGGTGGGCGATCCGGCGGTGGCCGAGGCCCAGAAGATGCTCGGTGGCGAGCCGGGCCCCCCGCTCGTCGTCCCCGGCGACGACGTCCACACCCTCCGGCCGGGACTCACGGGCGCCCGCCACGACGACCGGCATCCGCCGCGCGAGCGCGCCGAGCCCGCCCGCGTCGGGGACCGTACCGACGATCACCAGCCCGTCGACGCCGAGGTCCAGGAAGGGCTCGGCGAGATCGTGCCCCATGCGCCGGTTCAGCCGCGCGTCGGCGAGCAGCATGCGCAGACCGGCGGCGTGCAGCGGGGAGTTGAGGCCGTCGAGGAGGTCGACGAACCAGGGGTTGCGCAGGTCGTCCAGGAGGACGCCGACCGTCCGGGTGCGCTGTTCGCTCAGGCTGCGGGCGGCCGCGTTGGGCCGGTAGCCCAGCTCGCGCGCGGCCCGCAACACCGCGTCCCGCTTCCCGGGGCTGACCGGTCCCGAGCCGCGCAGCACCAGGGAGACCAGTGACTTGGACACCCCGGCCCGTTCGGCCACGTCACGGATCGTCGGCGGTCTCATGACATGGACCGTTCCATGCGCCGTGCCGGTCTGTCAAAGGGTTGACACGCTGGCCATGTCAGCACAAAGGTGGCCTGGACAGAGCATGGACCGGTCCAAGGGGCCCAGGAGGGCTGTCATGGTGGATGAGCTGGGCGTCGCCGTCGTCGGGTTCGGCTGGATGGGCCGGGTGCACACCCAGGCGTACGCGCGTCTGCCGCACCACTATCCGCGGCTTCCCCTGCGCCCCCGGCTGATCGCCGTCGCCGAGGAGGTGCCGGGCCGGGCCGAGGAGGCCGCCGAGCGCTTCGGCTTCGCCTCCGCGACCCGCGACTGGCGGGAGGTGGCCGCCGACCCCCGGGTCCGGGCCGTCAGCATCACCGCCCCGAACTTCCTGCACCGGGAGATCGGCGTGGCGATGGCCGAGGCGGGCAAGCACATCTGGATCGAGAAGCCGGTCGGGCTGACCGCCGAGGACGCCCGCGCGGTCGCCGACGCGGTCGCCGAGGCCGGCGTGCAGGGCGCGGTCGGCTTCAACTACCGCAACGCGCCCGCCGTCGAGGCCGCCCGCGAGCTGATCGCCTCCGGCGAGATCGGCACGGTGACGCACGCCCGCATCCGGCTGTTCAGCGACTACGCGGCCCACCCGGACGGCGCCCTGACCTGGCGCTACGAGCGGGCACGCGGCGGCAGCGGGGTCCTCGGCGACCTCGCGTCGCACGGTGCCGACCTGGCCCGCTTCCTGCTCGGCGACATCGCCTCGCTCACCGCCGACACCGCGATCTTCCTCCCGGAGCGCGCCCGCCCGTCCGGCGCCACCGCCGGCCACGCCCTCGCCTCCGGCGGCGAACCCGGTCCGGTGGAGAACGAGGACTACGTCAACTGCCTGCTGCGCTTCGCCTCCGGCGCCCGTGGCGTCCTGGAGGCGTGCCGGGTCGCGGTCGGCGAGCAGAACAACTACGGCTTCGAGGTGCACGGCACGAAGGGCGCCGTCTTCTGGGACTTCCGGCGCATGAACGAGCTGGCGGTCAGCCGGGGTACGACGTACCAGGACCAGCCGGTGAGCACGGTGTACGTCGGCCCTGGCGCCGGTGAGTTCGCCGCGTTCCAGCCGGGCGCGGCGAACGCGATGGGCTACGACGACCTGAAGGTCATCGAGGCGTACCGGTTCGTGCGGTCCGTTGCCGAGGGGGTGCCGTACGGCGCGACCCTTGCCGACGCGGTACGGAGCGCTGCCGCGCTGGACGCGATGACGCTGGCCGCCCGGGAGGGGCGGTGGGTGGACGTCGGGACGGGGTGAGCGCGCGGCGGGGAGCGCCACGGTATGCCGTCACGCGTCCGCGGCCTCGCCGTGGCCGGTCGCGCCGTAACCCGCGCCCCTGAGGGATGCCGCCCTGCCCAGCGCCGCCACGCCCGCCGCCAGCGCGTCGACCACCTGCGCCGGCGGCCGATCCGTCCCCCCGCTCGTGCGGGCCAGGAGCGGCAGCTCCACCTGGACTCCGCCGAGGCGGGTCAGGTTGACCGGGTTCCGGGGGTGCACGCCGCGCAGGCCGGACGGGATCGCCGCCAGGTCGACGACGGCCGGGAACCGCGGTGCGCCGGCGGCGAACGCCTCGGCGAGGACCTGGGCCGCGTCGCGGTTGCGGCCGCCCAGGAAGACGCTGTGCGGTGTCTCGGGCCGCATGTGGCCGTGCAGGGAGACCGTGAGGGCGACGTGGGACAGGAACTCCCGCAGCAGCACGCAGTGGTCGGCCGCCATGCGCGGGGACGGGATGTGCACGGGCCGTCGCGTCCCGGGCTGGGTGAAGACCAGGCTCGTGGCGCCGCAGCGGCGGGCCACCGTCTCGGCGAGCCGGGCCGTGCCCCCTTCGTTGCTGCCGTGCAGCGCCAGCAGTCCGACGCCGTCGCCGGGTACGAGGGTCGCGACCATCGCAACGCCCTCGATCTCCACCTGTTCCGTGCGTGTCATCGCTTCCCCTCAACCACCCGTCCGTGCCGGCATGTTGTACGGCGTGACGACCTGGATCGCCGACGGCAGCAGCGGTCCGGCGGGCGGCAGCGCGCCGTGGAAACGCATCACCGCGTGACAGGCCTCGCGCAGATCGTGCCGAAGGTCGTGGTGGAGCACCGCGGAGAGCCGGTGCTCGCGCAGCAGCCGGGTGTTGTCGTGGTCGAGGTCGTGGGCGATGAACACCGCGCACGCGCGGCCGAGGTCGGCGAAGGCGCGCAGGGTGGCGTCGTTGCCGCCGCCGATGGAGTACACGGCCCGGATCTCCGGTTCCCGCTCCAGAGCGGCGCGCACCAGGTCGTACTGGGTGGCGTCCAGGCCCTGTCCCCCGGCGATCTCCACCAGTGACCGCTCGGGATGGCGGGCGCGCATCACGCTGCGGAAACCCATCTCGCGCTCCTCCTCGTTGCGGAAGAAGCCGCTGCTGAGGCTGGTGAGGACGTTGCCGGGCCGGTCGCCGAGCCACTGGCCCGTCAGATAGGCGGCGGTGGCGCCGGCGGCCCGGTTGTCGCTGCCGGCGTAGCCGAGCCGGCCGCTGGCCGGCAGGTCGGTGACGAGGGTGACGACCGGGATGCCGGCCGCGGTGAGCCGGCCCACGGCGGCGGTGACCTCGGGGACGTCCGGCGCCTTGAGGATCACCCCCTGGGAGCCGCGGCGCGCGATCCGGTCCAGCGCCCTGACCTGCTCGGCGGCCGGGCCCGTCTCGCGGAAGTGGAAACGGCAGCGGACCACGGCCGGGTGCAGGTGCGGCAGTTCGGCCTCCAGGGCGGCCCGCACGGCGGTGCTGAACCGCTCGGGCGCCTGCACCACGACGTCGACCATGAAGGTACGGCCGACCAGCCGGACCTGGGTGCGCTGCCGGTCAAGGTCGGCGATGGCCCGGTGCACCTCCTGCGCGGTGCTCTCGCGCACCCCTCCCCTGCCGTTCAGGACGCGGTCCACGGTGGCCTCGCTGAGACCCGCCTGACGTGCGATCTCCCGGATCGGGAACGGGTGGCCCATGGGCCGTCTCCTTGAGGGGTTTTTGATGGCCGGCTGCTGGTTGTTCGAAGTATTTGTCCTGACAAGAATGGCAGGACCGCACCGTCGCCGTGGCCGAAAGCCGCGATCGAGGGCCTGAGGCCGCCAGGCCGTGACCGAAAGGACACCGATGTCCGTCGCCTCCGTGTCAGACCGTGCCTGGCTGTCCCAGCGGGACTGCGATCTCGACGCCTTCCGCGCCCTGACCGACCGGACGACTCATCTCGCCGACTATCCGCACGCCGCCGCGGTGGCGGAGAACGTCCTGGTGTACGAGGGTGAGCGACTGCGCGGCGCCGGGGACCGGGACGCCCTGCGGGCCGAGCTGGTGCGGGCGTTCGCCGACGGCCCCGGGGTCGTCGTGATCAAGGGCGCCTGCCCGGACCCGTCCGTCGTCGACCGGGTGACGGCCGTGTTCGAGGCGCTGATCGCCGAGCAGCGCTCCTCCGGGGCCACCGCGGGCGACCACTTCGCGAAGCCGGGCGCCAACGACCGGGTGTGGAACGCGCTGGAGAAGACCGCCCTGTACGACCCGGAGGCGTTCGCCGACTACTACGCGAGCGACGTCCTCGCCCTGGTCTCCTCGGCCTGGCTGGGCCCCGGCTACCAGGTGACCTCGCAGGTCAACGTGGTCAACCCGGGCGGCGCCGGCCAGACCGCGCACCGGGACTACCACCTCGGCTTCCTGAGCGACGCGGCCGCGGCCGCCTACCCCGCTCATGTGCACCGGCTGTCCCCGGTGCTCACCCTCCAGGGCGCGGTCGCCCACTGCGACATGCCGGTGGAGTCGGGCCCGACGCTCTATCTGCCGTACTCGCAGCTGTACGAGCCGGGCTATCTGGCCTGGCGGCTGCCCCGGTTCCAGGCCCACTTCGAGGCGCACCACGTGCAGCTCCCGCTCGCCAAAGGGGACGCGGCCTTCTTCAATCCCGCGCTCTTCCACGCCGCGGGCACCAACCGCACGGCGGACCTGCGGCGCACGGCCAATCTCCTCCAGGTCTCCTCCGCCTTCGGGCGCGCGATGGAGACGGTGGACCGGGAGGCCGTGGCGAACGCGGTCTTCCCGGTGCTGCTGCGGCGCGCGGCCGAGGGCGCCGGCGAGGAGTGGCTGGCGAACGTGATCGCGGCGAGCGCCGAGGGCTACCCCTTCCCGACCAACCTCGACAGCGACCCACCGGTCGACGGTCTGGCCCCGCCGTCCCAGGCGGACCTGCTGCGCCGGGCGGTGCGCGAGGAGTGGACCCCGGAGCGGCTCCGCGCGGAGCTGCGAGCCGGTACCGAACGGCGAGAGAGCTGAGGAAGGGACAGGGGCGGGTCATGGGACTTCTCGACGACAAGATCGTCCTGGTCAACGGCGGGAGCCAGGGGGTGGGCGCCGCGATCGCGCGGGCCGCCGTGCGGGAGGGCGCCGTGGTGGCGGTCACCGGCCGCCGTACGGAACCGGGTGAGGCGCTGGTCGCCGAGCTGGCGTCCGCCGGGGGCGGGGCGATGTTCGTGCGCGCCGATCTGGCGGACGCCGAGCAGGCGAGGGCGGCGGTGGCCGAGGTGGTGGAGACCCACGGCCGGATCGACTGCCTGGTGAACTCGGCGGGGCTGACCTCACGGGGCACGCTGCTGGACACGACCCCGGAGCTGTTCGACGCGCACATCGCGATCAACCTCAAGGGGCCCTTCTTCGCGATGCAGGCGGCGGTCGCCGACATGGTGGCCCGCAAGGCGCCCGGCACGATCGTCAACGTCATCACCTCGTCGGCGCACGGCGGCCAGCCGTTCCTGGCGCCGTACGTCGCCGCCAAGGCGGGCCTCGTGGGCCTGACCCGCAACGCGGCGCACGCCCACCGCTGGGACCGGATCCGGATCAACGGCCTGAACATCGGCTGGACGGCGACGGAGGGCGAGGACGCCACGCAGCGCGCCTTCCACGGCGCCGGCGACGACTGGCGGGAGCAGGCCGCGGCGAAGCTGCCGATGGGCAAGCTGGGCCAACCGGACGAGATCGCCGACTTCGTGGTGTTCCTGCTGTCCGACCGCTCCGGTGTGGTGACCGGGTCGGTGATCGACTGGGACCAGAACGTGCTGGGCGCCCTCGACTGACCTCCCCCTCCCCCGCTCACATGACCTTAGGAGTTGTACCACCCATGCGTATCGGAATCCTCGGCCTCGGCCGCATCGGCGCCTTCCACGCCGAGACCCTCTTCGGACTGGACGCCGTCACGTCGCTCGTCGTCGCCGACCCGTTCGCGGACGCCGCCAAGGCGGCCGCCGAGCGGTTCGGCGCCGAGGTCGCGGACTCCGCGGAGGCGCTGCTGGCCGCCGGGGTGGACGGCCTGGTCGTCGCGGCGGCCACCGACGCCCATCCGGCGCTGATCCGCGCCGGTGTGGAGGCCGGTGTCCCGGTCTTCTGCGAGAAGCCGGTCGCCCGCACCATGGCGGAGGGGGTGGAGGTGCTGAGGGCCGTGCGCGACAGCGACGTGCCGATCCAGATCGGCTTCAACCGCCGCTTCGACACCGGCTTCACCGCGGCGCGCGCCGCGGTCCGGGCGGGCGAGCTGGGCAAGCTGCACACGGTCCGCTGCACGACGCTGGACCCGGCGCCGCCGCCGGCCGCGTACGTCGCCGCGTCCGGTGGCATCTTCCGGGACTGCTCCGTGCACGACTTCGACATCATCCGCTGGGTGACGGGCCGTGAGGTCACCGAGGTCTACGCGGTGGGCGGCAACCGGGGCGCCGACTACATCAAGGAGGCGGGGGACGCCGACACCACCGGCGCGATCCTCACGCTGGACGACGGCACCATCGCGGTCGTCTCCAACTCCCGCCACAACGCCCGGGGTTACGACGTCCGCATGGAGCTCCACGGCTTCGCGGACTCGATCGCGGCCGGGCTGGACGACCAGCTCCCGCTGCGCTCGGTCGAACCGGGGGTGACCTTCCCGTCGGGCACCCCGCACGACTTCTTCATGGACCGCTTCACCGAGGCCTACCGGGCCGAACTCACCGCGTTCACCGAGCTCGTGGCCGGCACCCGCCCCTCCCCCTGCACCGTCGAGGACGCGCTGGAGGCGGGCTGGATCGCCGAGGCCTGCACCCTGTCCCTGCACGAGCACCGGCCGGTGACGATCGCGGAGGTCCGGCAGGCGTGAACCGGAGGTGGGGGGGAAGGCGGGGAACCAGACCGGCAGAACGGGGGAATAGGACGACCGCAG
>NZ_JBEZMO010000022.1:75720-135086 GCF_040652655.1 Streptomyces sp. NPDC048191 | reverse complement strand
GAACTGCTCGTTCGACATGATCTGCAGGCCCGGCCGGGCCAGCTCGGCGCGCATGAGCAGCGCCATCACGCCGCCGATCAGGAAGAACGCGAACGCGGTGACCAAATAGAGCGTTCCGATCGTCTTGTGGTCGGTGGTCGTCAGCCACCGCACGGCGCGGCTGCCCCTGATGTCTCTGATCCTCTTCACGCCCCGCCTGTGTCCGCGCCCCGCCCACAGGTCACACTCGGCGGACGCGAGGAGCATCACGGAAGAAGGGTGTGACGATCCGGTCGGTGCCGGACACGAACGGGACATGAGCAACGACGAGATCTTCGCCGCTGCCTATCGCGAGCACTACTGGGCGGTCAGCCGCTATGTCGCGCGGCGGCTGCCCGGGCGGGCCGACGAGGTGGAGGAAGTGGTGGCGGAGGTGTTCACGGTCGCCTGGCGGCGCCGTCGCGACCTGCCGGAGGCGCCGCTGCCCTGGCTGTACGGGGTGGCCCGCAACTGCCTGGCGAACGCGGTACGCGGCCATGGGCGCCGGCGCCGGCTGGTGGACCGGCTGGGAAACGACGAGGCCGCGCACGGCCGGCACGTCGTGGACAGCCCGGACGCGGAGCCGCCCGGCGCCTGGGTGCACGAGGCCCTGGACCGGCTCTCCCCGGCCGACCGGGAGGTACTGCGCCTCGCGGCCTGGGAGGAACTCGACGCCGAGCAGATCGCGGTCGCCTTGGGCTGCGGCAGACGCGCGGCGGCGATGCGTCTGCACCGCGCCCGCCGCCGGCTGCGGACCGAGATCGACCGCATGGGCCCGGCCGGTCCGGCATCCGGCACACCGCCCCAACAGCGCACGCGCGGTACGGCGACGGCAGCCACGACACCCCCCGACGACCACTCGACTCCAGGCGTACCGACGGTCGGGCCACTGCCCGGGCACCCCGCGTCTCCACCTCCGGTGGGGCCCGACGGCGTGTCGTCGCCCGAGCAACGGTCGTGCGCCGATGTGTCCGGGGCGGGGGTGCCGGCCGTGCACCGCACACCGCACGGGTCCGCCACGACCGCCCCGCGGGCCGGGCAGCTGCCCGGTGTGAGTGGTCGGCCGGTCGGCTCCGCCCGGGCCGGCGACGATCCCACGGCCGGGGAGGGCGGGCCCGGCCGGCGGTCGTCGCAGTCCGCTTCCCTCGCCCCCGTCGTCGTATCCCTGAGCAAGGACCACCGCAATGCCTGATGAACTCGATCTGCTGCGTCGGGTCAACCCGGCGCCGGCACACGGCCCGTACTACGGCGACGGTCCGCTCGACCACGGCGCAGAGCGGCGGCTGGAGCTGCTGCTGGGCGAGGGCGAGGGCGAGAGCAGGCCCGCCCGGCTCCGCACTCCGCGTTCCCGGCTGTGGTGGGGCCTCGCCGCCACCACCGTAGTGCTGACCACCACGCTCACCGTGCTGCTCGGCGGCCCGGGCAGCCCGCCCGCCGTCGCGGCGCCGCGCCCGCTGGCCGTCCGCGCCCACTCCACGGCCGTACCGCTGGACCGGATGGAGGAACTGGCCGCAGCGGCCGCCGAGGACGGTTCGCCCGGTCTGCGCAAGGGCACCCATGTGCAGTCGTGGAGCCTCGGCATGAGTGACGACAAGCCGCCGGTCACCCTGCCCGAGGAGCGCGTGGTGCGGTGGAGCGCCGACGACAGCCACACCGAGCTCGTCGTGGCGACCGACCCGCGCCACCCGGGACGCCCGGTCCTCACCGACGAGGGCGACGCCCCGCGCCTGGTGGCGGACGGCCATGTGCTCAGCCGGACCACCTACCCGCCGAGCTGGAGCGACGCACCGCCCGAGGCGCGCCCCCCGCACGGTCCGGCCGCCCTGCGCGCCTACCTCGCCGAGACGGCCCGCACCGGCACCGGCTCCCTGTCCACGTCCGAACTCCTGGACGTCGTACCGGAGTTGCTGGACCACTGGACGCTCGGCGCCCGGGAGTCCGCGGCCCTTGTCCGGATCCTCGCGGACGCCAAGGGCCTGCGTCCCGCCGGGCAGGTGACGGACCGGCTCGGGCGTCCGGGGCAGGCGTACACGTACGACGGGCCGGGCGAGCGGCGGATGCTGATCCTCGATCCCCGTACCGGCGCCGTCCTCGGTCTCGAGACCACCTTCACCCGGGACGATCCCCGGTACGGGGTGAAGGCCGGGGACGTGATGGAGTACAGCGCCTGGATGCGCTGACCCCCATGCGCCCCGGTCCCTACGCGCCGAGCTGCCGGGCGGCGGCCTCCACGGTCTGCTCCAGCAGGGTGGCGATCGTCATCGGGCCGACACCGCCCGGCACCGGCGTGATCAGCGAGGCACGCTCCACGGCGGAGTCGAAGTCGACGTCGCCGACGTTCCCCGGGTTGTAGCCCGCGTCGATCACGACGGCGCCGGGCTTGACGTCCTGACCACGGATCAGCCGGGGCCGGCCCACGGCGGCGACGACGATGTCCGCCTCGCGGACCGCCGCCGACAGGTCGGCCGTCCGCGAGTGGCAGTACGTCACGGTCGCGTCCCGGGCCAGGAGCAGCATGCCCACCGGCTTGCCGAGGATCGCGCTGCGGCCCACGACCACGGCCCGCTTGCCGGCGGGGTCGACGCCGTACTCGTCCAGCAGCCGCAGGATGCCGCCGGGAGTGCAGGAGACGAAGCCGGGCAGACCGAAGCTCATCGTGGCGAAGGAGGCGAACGTGACGCCGTCGACGTCCTTCTCCGGCGCGATCGCCTCGAACGCGGCCCGCTCGTCGATGTGGTCGCCGACCGGGTGCTGGAGCAGGATGCCGTGCACCGCCGGGTCGGCCGACAACTCCCGTAGCGCGCCGACCAGTTCCTCCGTGGTCGTGGTGGCAGGCAGCGCCACGTGCCGGGACTCGATGCCGGCCTTGCGGCAGCGGTTCTGCTTCATGCGGACGTAGGTCACGGACGCCGGGTCCTCGCCGACCAGCACGGTCGCGAGGCAGGGCGCGGTACCGGTCCGTTCGCCGAGGAGGGCGGCCTTCTTCGCGGTGTCCTCGACGATGCGGCGGGCGAGGGCGGTGCCGTCCATGAGACGGGCCTGGGTCATGCTGCACACTCCTGGGCTGGATCGACTCTCTCGCCCAGCCGCGCGGCATCCACCACGGACCGCTCCCCGGTGGTACTCCACCTCAGCGCCAGTCACGGCCCGGGTACAGCGTAACCGAGCACCTCAGTCCCCGTTCGCGGAGTCCGTCACCAACGCGGCGGCCCCCCGCCGAGCCCCCGGCTGCCGCATCCGGTCCCGTCGCACCCGGCGTGGCCGGGCCCGGTGCTTTGCGGGTCAGGTGCCGTGAGATCCGGTGTCCGGGGGCCCGGGTGTGGGCGGCTCCGTGGTTCGCGGGACGGCCGGGGCGGGGGTTGGGGCGCCGAGGAGGGCGGTGGCGGGTCCGGTGCTCGGCGGCCGGGTGTGATCGGGTCGCCGCCCGGCTGATGACCCTCGCCCGGCACGGCGCGCAGGCCCGCCGCGAGGTGCTGCACTCGGACGGCCTGAGGTACTGGCAGTACGCGGAGGTGCTGCTGATGCTGCGCAGGTCGGGGCCACCGTACGCGTGCGGCTCTCGACGCTCGCCGAGCGGCTGGGCCTGACCCGGGGGTGCGCTCTCGGCCCGGCTGGGACGAGGAGGCGGGGCTGATCACCCGTACCCACGAGACCGGTGACCGGCGGCGGGTACGGCTCCGGTTCACCGGGGCCGGCCATGCCGTGTTCGAAGCGCACGCGGCAGCGGAGGACGCGGGCGAAGACGCGCTGCTCTCAGCGCTGACCGAAGCAGAGCGGCGGACACCGGCCGACCTGTCGCGGAAGCCGGTGCCGGCTGCCGAGGGCGCACCCGGGGGATCCGTCCCAGGCTCGCCCGGGCCGAGAAGGTCCAGGTCAGACGGGAGGTGACCTGGACCCTCGCGCATCTCCTTCCGGCACCTGTCATGCGGGGCTGTGCCTACTCGTCCCAGGCCTGGATGATCAACTGGTCGGCTATCTTGCCGTCGCGCAACGTGATCATCGACTCGGCGAGGACGCGCGTGCCGTCCCCGTACTGGCATGACTCGCTGAACGCGGCGTGTTCGCCCTGCACGACGCACCGCTCCAGCTTGTGTGTCATGTCGCGGCTGTAGACGTCGTCCAGCAACTCGGCGATCTGGCCCCTGCCGCGCAGGACGGTGGGGTGACTGGGCTGGTTGTTGCGATCGACGATACGGATCTCCGCGTCGTCGGCGTAGAGCGACAGAAGGGTGTTCCCGGTGGTCCCTTCTATGCCCCGGCGCAGTGTGTCGACGTCGAAAGCGGAACCTGTCGCGGTGCCCATGGGTGACCTCCTTCGAGCGCCCGCGGCCCGGCGGGGCGCGGGCCGCACGGACTCCCACCCTTCGAGACTCCTCCGGCCCGGCGGTCACGGCAAGCGCACGCGGCGGTCTCCGCCTCACGAGTGAGGAACGGCCCCGGCCCGTGTCCGGACGGGGCCCGGCACCGTTGCTGAGGGCATGATCTCAACACGACGTATCGTCGCGGCCCTCGGCCTCGCCGCCGGGGTCACGGGCCTTGCCGCACCGGTGGCGAACGCGGCCGCCGTGAGCGCACCGCACACCGGGCAGATCAACCCCATGACCGTGGTCGACTCGCTCGCCGTCAGCGACATCCCCGCCGATCACAGGGCGAAGGTCCCGCGGGTCTCGGAGCAGATGCGGGCGGTGAACAAGGTCGGCCAGCTGAAACGGCTGAACGAACTGCACCAGGTCACCGACCCCGTGGCCCCGGTCACGGGGCTGCTGCCGGCCGTCGGGGCCTAGCCACCGGCGGCGCGCCGTCCCGGGCCGAGGGGCCCGGACGCCGGGGCCGTCGGCGGGTGTGCACAGGGCCGTCCCGCGGGGCGGCCCTCACTGCTGTGCGGCCCCCGAGCCGGAGCCCGGCCCCGAGCCCAGCAGCGCCCAGTCACGGGACAGCGCGAAGGCCGAGGGCGTGACGCCCGGCGGGCAGTCCGGGAGACAGGCCGGGAGCATGCGGGTGAGCCGGTCCCCGGAGCCCAGTTCCAGCCAGGTGCGGACGCCGTCGCGGTGGAGCACGCCGACGGTCTCCGCGAAACGCAGCGGCGCACGCCGCACCCAGTACTCCGGCTCGGCCGTCTCGGCGCCCACCGGGCGCGCGGTGAGGTCGGAGACGAGGGGCAGCAGCGGCGCGCGCGGGTGGAGCGTGGCGAGGGTACGGCCGTAGGCGTCGAGGAGGCCGTCCGGGTGCGGGGAGTGCGCCGGGCCGCCCAGCAGCCGGGCGAGGGTACCCACCGCGTGACAGGCGTCCGCCAGGGAGAAGACACCCGCGGCGTACGCGGCGGCCATCCGCCCGGCCGCCTGCCCGAACACCACGTCCGGCCGGACTCCCCAGCTGTGCAGCAGCCGGTACTGCGCCACCTGGAGCGCGAAGACCGCCGGCCCGGAGAACGCCTCCCGGTCCAGCAGCGCGGCCGTACGCGAGTCGTCTCCGGCGAACATCACGCATTTCAGGGGAAGTTCGAGATACGGATCCAGGCGCGCGCAGATGTCGTCCAGCGCTTCGGCGAACACCGGGAATGCGTCCCGGAGTTCACATCCCGTGCCGGGGCGCGGTGCGGTGCAGGCCGAGAAAAGGAATGCGGTACGTCCATTGCGGCCGTCGAGAGACATGCCCCCATTGAGGCACGCCCGGTTCCGTGCACACACCAGGCAAACTCCCGCACCCAGCAAAAAGATTGCCATCATGGAATGACGTTATTCGGTCACATTCTTACCGGAGAGCGAGTAATTCTTACTGAGTGGCTCGTGCTTCTCGCCGGGGCACGCCGGCCCGGCCCATTTCGCCCGGCGGCCGGAAAGATCCGCGACGACCGCCGTGGTCCGCCCCGCCACCGATCGGTCGCGCGTAGTGTCTGCGGGGAAGGTCATCGAGGAAGGGGTCGGACCATGGCGCAGGAAGTGCGCGGCGTGATCGCACCGGGGAAGGACGAGCCCGTACGGGTCGAGACGATCGTGGTGCCGGATCCCGGGCCCGGCGAAGCCGTGGTGCGCGTCCAGGCCTGCGGTGTCTGCCACACCGACCTGCACTACAAGCAGGGCGGCATCTCGGACGACTTCCCCTTCCTGCTCGGTCACGAGGCCGCCGGGGTGGTGGAGTCGGTCGGCGAGGGCGTCACCGACGTCGCACCGGGCGACTTCGTCGTCCTCAACTGGCGTGCGGTGTGCGGCGCCTGCCGGGCCTGTCTGCGCGGCCGGCCCTGGTACTGCTTCAACACGCACAACGCCCGGCAGCGGATGAGCCTCGCCGCCACCGGGCAGGAACTGTCCCCGGCTCTCGGCATCGGCGCGTTCGCCGAGAAGACACTCGTCGCCGCCGGCCAGTGCACCAAGGTCGACCCGGCAGTCTCCCCGGCGGTCGCCGGCCTGCTGGGCTGCGGCGTCATGGCCGGCATCGGCGCGGCGATCAACACGGGCGCGGTCGGCCGGGGCGACTCCGTCGCGGTCATCGGGTGCGGCGGCGTCGGTGACGCGGCCGTCGCGGGGGCGAACCTCGCGGGCGCGGCGAAGATCATCGCCGTGGACATCGACGACCGCAAGCTGGACAAGGCCCGCACCCTGGGCGCCACCCACACCGTCAACTCCAAGGACACCGACCCGGTCGCGGCGATCCGCGAGCTGACCGGCGGCTTCGGCGCCGACGTCGTCATCGAGGCCGTCGGCCGCCCGGAGACGTACCAGCAGGCCTTCTACGCGCGCGACCTCGCCGGCACCGTCGTCCTCGTCGGTGTCCCCACCCCCGAGATGAAGCTCGAACTGCCCCTGCTGGACGTCTTCGGCCGCGGCGGCGCCCTGAAGTCGAGCTGGTACGGCGACTGCCTGCCCTCCCGCGACTTCCCCATGCTGATCGACCTGCACCTGCAGGGCCGGCTGCCGCTCGACGCGTTCGTCACCGAGACCATCCAACTGGACGAGGTGGAGAAGGCGTTCGAGCGGATGCACCAGGGCGACGTGCTGCGCTCGGTGGTGGTGCTCTGATGACGGTACGCATCGAACGCCTCGTCACCTCCGGGCAGTTCAGCCTCGACGGCGGCACCTGGGACGTCGAGAACAACGTGTGGATCGTCGGCGACGAGCGGGAGGTGATCGTCATCGACGCCGCCCACGACGCCGAGGCCATCGCCCGCGCCGTCGACGACCGGCACCTGGTCGCCATCGTGTGCACCCACGCCCACAACGACCACGTCAACGCCGCGCCGGCACTCGCCGACCTGACCGGCGCCACCATCTGGCTGCACCCCGACGACCTGCCGCTGTGGAAGATGACCCACCCCGGCCGCGACCCCGACCGGCACCTGCTGGACGGCCAGGTCATCGAGGCGGCCGGGGCCGACCTGACCGTGCTCCACACCCCGGGCCACGCGCCCGGCGCCGTCTGCCTGTACGAACCCGGGCTAGGCACCGTCTTCACCGGGGACACCCTCTTCCAGGGCGGTCCGGGCGCCACCGGACGCACCTACTCCCACTTCCCGACGATCATCGACTCGATCCGCGACAAGCTCCTCACCCTCCCGCCGGAGACCAAGGTCCTCACCGGCCACGGCGACTCCACCACCATCGGCGCAGAGGCACCTCACCTGGAGGAGTGGATCAGGCGCGGACACTGAGACCGCGTCCGCAACACCGACAGAGGACGTCCGGCTTTCCCGTGACAGTGGACGGCGACAGCAGTCACCGCACACGGGAGGCCGGACATGCCAGGACCACTGCAGGACAAGGCGGCACTCGTCGCGGGCGCGCCCCGGGGCGCCGGCCGGGGCGGGGACCTGCGGCTCGCCGCGCGGGCGCGACCAGCCCGCCGCGGACCCGCGGCCGGCGACGGTCAGGCCTCTCCCGCCCCCATCGCCTTCCGCAGCCGCCCCAGCAGCGCCCGCGCCGCCGGCAGCATGGGTCCCTCCGACCGCCACGCCAGGGCCACCCGACCGCGGGCGCGGGGATCGGCGAGCCGCAGGGTGGCGAGTCCCGGCCGGGGCCCGAGGCCGGGCAGCACCGCGACGCCCAGGCCGCGAGCCGCCAGCCGGCCCAACGCGTCGGGGGTCGCCGCCTCGAACGCGATGTGCGGCCGGAAACCCGCCTCGGCGCACAGCCGTTCCAGGACACCGCGCATCCCGGTGCCGCGCGGCAGGCCGATCAGCCGGTGCCCGCGCAGGGCCGTCGGCGGCACGGCACCGGCCGCGTCGTACTCCAGGAACAGGGGGTGTCCGGGTACGGCGACCACGACCAGCGGCTCGTCGATCACCACGTGCTGATCGACACCGGGCGGCGGTGTCTCCTCCGTGACGCCCAGCACCGCCAGGTCCAGCTCGCCCCGGCGCAGTGCCGTGAGCATCCGGTCCGAGGTGTCCTCGGTAAGCGTGACCTCCACCCGGGGGTGTGCCTCGTGGAATTCCGCCAGCTGCCCGGCCACGTCGAAGGCGTGCGCGAGGGTGCCGGGGACGAGACCGACGGCCACCCGGCCGCGCAGCAGCCCGGTGTACTCCTCCACCGTCTGCCGCACCCCGTCGACCGCCGCGAGCGCGGCCCGCGCGTACGGCAGGACGGCCTCACCCACCTCCGTCGGCCGCACCGAGCGGCCCGAGCGGTCGAGCAACGGTTGCCCCAACTCACGTTCCAGCTGCCGTATCTGCGCACTCAGCCCGGGCTGGGCCAGATGCAGCCGCTCGGCGGCACGGGTGAACCCGCCCTCCTCCACCACCGTCACCAAGTACCGCAGCTGCCGCAGCTCCATAACGGATCATGCTAGATGGCAGACGGATCATGTCTTGGACTTCCGGTCGGACGGTCAACATCCTGGAGACATGGGTAAATCACCGGACACCGCGGCCCTGAGGACCGCCATCGCCGCCGAACGACGTGAACTGGCCGATCTCTTCGAGGCGTTGACCCCGGCCCAGTGGGACGCGCCCAGTCTGTGCAAGGGCTGGCGGGTGCGCGAGGTCGTGGCGCACATGTCGATGGGCTTCCGTCACCGGACCGGCCAGGTGCTGTGGGAGCTGGTCAGGGCGCGCGGCAGTCTGCACCGCATGACCGACCGGCTCGCCCGTCGCGACGCGGCCGCCCATGCGGACGCCGCACTCGCCGGATTTCTGCGCACCCATGCCCACCATCCGTGGAAGCCCCCCGTCGGCGGCCTCGCCGCGGCCCTCGGTCATGACGTCGTGCACGGCCTCGACGTCACCGTCGCCCTCGGTCTGGACCGCGAGGTGCCCGGTGACCGGCTGCGCATCCTCCTCGACGCCGTCGATCCGCGCGCCTTCCGCGTCTTCGGCACCGACCTCACCGGCGTACGGCTGTGCGCGGACGACCTGGACTGGTCCTTCGGCTCGGGAGCGCCCCTGTACGGCCGCGGGCAGGACCTGTTGCTGGTCGCCTACGGTCGCGGACTTCCCGCGGGCCGGCTGCGCGGCGACGAAGTTCACCGTTTCGTCACAGCCTGACCGGAACCACAACCCCCGTGCTCCCGCGCGGGTCTAGTAGTCGGGAATCGCGGGAACATCGCGCAGGGGAGCCCCGGGGCAGGCCCTGGGCGACAAGGGGAGAAGAGGTTGCACATGGGGGACATACGCAGACACGGCGTCGTCGCGCTGGGCGTCACGGGACTGGTGGCGCCGCTCGCGCTCGCCGTCACCGCGGTGCCGGCCCAGGCGGTCACGAACTGCACCACGCAGGCAGGGCCGTACCAGAAGCAGGTGGAGGAGTTCCTCGGCCGGCCGGTGGACGGCAAGCAGTCCGCCGCCGACTGCAAGGCCATCAAGGCCTTCCAGGACAAGCACGGCATCACGCCCGACATCGGCTACGCCGGTCCCGTCACCTGGGGCGTGATGGACCTGATGAACAAGCAGAAGGCCGTCGGGAAGAACCCGAACAAGGACGGCAAGTGCCCGGTGAACAAGGGCCGGATCGCCTGTGTGAACCTCACGCTCCAGCTCAGCTGGATCCAGGACGGCAGGAAGCTCGTCCACGGGCCGGTCCCCGTGCGCACCGGCCGCAAGGGCTACGCCACCCGCACCGGCCTGAAGAAGATCTACTGGCGGGACATCGACCACGTCTCGACCGTCTACAACGTGCCGATGCCCTACAGCCAGTTCTTCGACGGCGGCCAGGCCTTCCACTCGGTGGGCCTGAGCATGTGGAACCCGCCGGGCTCGCACGGCTGCGTCAACATGACGACCAAGGACGCCAAGGCGTACTGGTCGCTGCTGAAGACGGGCGACGACGTCTTCGTCTACGGCCGCAAGCCGGGCACCTGAGCGGCACCTGAGCCGTCGCCGCCCGGCCCGTCACTCCTGCGGCGCGTCCCCGAAGTCGGGGATGTCCAGCCGGACGCCGCCCTGCCGCGCCGACTCGTGCGCGATGATGCCCGGCAGGGTGTAGCGGGCGGCGACCCACGCGTTCACCGAGGGCAGCGTACGGGTGTTGACCGCGGTCACGAAGTCGTCCACGAGGAAGTGGTGGCTGCCCTCGTGGCCGTTGTGCAGATGGTCGAACTCCCGCGGCAGCCCCGACCGGTCGTGGACCGGCGCCGAACCGGAGGTGAAGGCCGCACGCAGCTCCGGCGCGATGTGCGCGAGGGACGGGTCGTCCGGAGCCAGCGTCGGCTTGGGCTCCAGCAGTTCGCTGATGTCCTTCACCCCGTTCTTGTCCTGCCACAGCGCCACCGTCGCCAGCTGCTCCATGCTGGCCTCCGTACCGAAGAAGCGGAACCGGGACTCGCGGATGTGCGAGGGATAGCCGACCCGCCGGAACTCGTTCGTGCGGAACGATCCGCCGCCCGCCACCTCGAACAGCGCGGTCGCGTTGGACACGTCGTTGTCGAACCGGCTGACCGAACGATCGAAGACGCCGTCGCCGCGACCGTCCCGCACCCCGATCGCCGACACGCTCACCGCGTGGGTCCGCCAGGCCCCGAGCACCCCGCCCACCGAGTGCGTCGGGTACAGCAGCGGCGGATAGCTGGCGGTCGCCTTCCAGTCCTTGCCGCCGCTGTACTGGTAGGCCTCGTAGAAGCCCAGGTCCATGTCGTGGACGTAGTCGCCCTCGGCGTAGAAGAGCCTTCCGAAGGCGCCCTGGGCGATCTGGTTGCGGGCGTGCACGGTCGCCGGGTTGTACTGGCTGGTCTCACCCATCATGTACGTCAGTCCGGTCGTCCGGACCGCGTCGATGATCGCCGATATCTCCTCGGTGGTGATCGCCATGGGTACGGCGGAGTAGACGTGCTTGCCCGCGCCCAGGCCCTGCAGGACCAGCGGCCCGTGCGTCCAGCGCTGGGTGAAGACGGCGACCGCGTCGACCGCCGCCGACTCCAGCATGGCCTCGTAGGACGGGAAGGTGCCGGCGAGGCCCTGTGCGGCGGCGAGCCGCTCGGCCCGCTCGGGCAGCAGGTCGGTGACGTAGACGTCACGGACGCCGGGATGGGCCTGGAACAGTGTGGCGAACTGGCCGGAGAACTGGCCGGCGCCGACGATGCCGAGGGAGAAGGTCATGCCCATTACTTTTGAGGCGGAACAATCCAGTCGTCAAGGGGCGGGCGGGAGGCTTCTTTCTCGCGTCCGACACGCGATATGGTGAGCTGCTTACTTCTGAGGCGGAAAAAAAGGAGAGGGTCGGGTCCATGACCAACTGGCTGCCGCTGAGCCCCGCCGAGCGCTCGGTGGCGATCCAGGTGCTCGTGCACGGGCCGCTGTCCCGCACCGAGCTGGCCCGGCGGCTCGGGCTCTCCCAGGGCAGTCTCACCCGGCTGACCAAGCCGCTCCTGGATTCCGGGCTGCTGGCCGAGGCGCCCGAGACGGCCGGTCCGGCCCAGGCGCGTCAGGGCCGTCCGTCGCGGCCGCTCGACGTTGTGGCCGACGCCCGCTCCTTCCTGGGCTTCAAGATCACCGGCGACATGGTCTACGGCGTCGCCACCACCCTGCGCAGCGAGGTGACCGCACGACTCGACCGCCCGCTCACCACGCGCGAACCGGAGGCCGTCGCCGCGCTGGTCGCCGAGATGGCGGCCACCCTGGCCGAGGGGCGCCCCGCCCTCGCGGGCATCGGCATCGGTGTGGGCGGCCTGGTGCGCGAGCGGGCGGTGGTCGCCGAGTCCCCGTTCCTCGGCTGGCGCGACGTGCCGCTCGCCACACTGGTACGGGAGCGCACCGGTCTGCCGGTCGTGGTGGAGAACGACGTGGCCGCCCTGGTCGAGGCCGAGACCTGGTTCGGGGCGGGCCGGGGGCTCGACCGGTTCGCCGTCCTGACCATCGGGGCCGGCATCGGCTACGGGCTGGTGCTCGGCGGCCGTCGCGTGCCGTTCGCCGAGGACGGCCGCGGTTTTGGCCGGCACTGGATCATCGACCCGAACGGTCCGCTCACCCCCGCCGGAGAACGCGGCAGTGCCGTGTCCCTGCTCACCATCCCCAGCATCGAGTACCAGATCCGCGCCGCCACCGGCCGTGACACCACCTACGAGGAGATCCTCAGCGGTGCCGCCGGGGGTGAGCCCATGGCCGCCCGGGTGATCGGCGAGGCCGCCCGCGCCCTCGGGGTTCTGATCGCGCAGATCGCCAACTTCGCGATGCCGCAGAAGATCCTCCTCGCCGGGGAGGGTGTCGGCATCATGGATGTGGCCGGGAACACGGTCCACGAGACCGTCCGTGCCCACCGGCACCCGCACGCCGACCCGGTCGCCCTGGAGACGAAGATCTCCGACTTCCACGACTGGGCGCGCGGCGCAGCCGTGCTGGCGATCCAGGTGCTCGTGCTCGGTGAGTCCCTGGTGTGAACTCCCGCCCCTGGCTTGACACATTGACGTGATGAGTGCCACGTCCGTAATGCCCGTATCGCGTGTACTTACTCACAGCGCCTTCACCTCGCTCGGCATATGCTTCACAGCATGTCCACCACTGTTGAAGCCGCCCCCGAGCGCTCGGCCGCGGAGGTCAACGAGGAGATCAGGGCCCTGTGGCGCCGGTCGGGCGGGACACTGACCACCGAGCAGCGCGCGGAGTACCAGCGCCTCGTGATGGAGTGGGCCGCCGCGACCCCGCCGTCGCAGCGGGCGGCCTGACCGACCTCGCGCGGACCGCGCCGTATCGCCACCGAATCGTCCAGGGCACCCGTGAGCGCACGGGTGCCCTTCTCTCGTCGTAGGCGCCGGGGCGCGCCCTCCTCTCGTCAGCCCCAGGTCGCCGAGTAGTACCGCTGATAGGCCTTGCGGTCCTGCTCGGCCCGGATGTAGCGGGTCGCGACGAGCGCGATCAGGCTGCCCGCGACGACCAGCAGCCCCGGACCCACGTTACGGGTGTCCGTCAGCCGCGCCAGCAGCGTCTGTCCCTGGGCTCCCGTCACCGGTGCCGAGGAACCCGGCGAGGCCGCGCTCGGTGTGACCGCGCCCTGTGCGGCCGAGCCGGACGGCGCGGGGGAGGGGGCCGCGCTCCCGGCGGCTCCGCCGGCGTTCTGCGCCGCGACGATGAGCTTGACGTTCAGCGCCGCCAGCGCCCGCGTCACCGGCTGGAAGAACGTCGTCCCGCCCGCCGTGCAGTCACCACTGCCGCCCGAGGTCACACCGAGCGCGATCCCGTCGGAGAAGAGCGGCCCGCCGCTGTCGCCGGGTTCGGCGCACACGGTGGTCTGGATGAGGCCGGTGACGGTCCCCTCCGGGTAGTTGACCGTCGCGTTCAGCGCGGTGACCTGGCCGTCGTGCAGACCGCTCGTGCTGCCGCTGCGGAACACCCGCTGACCCACCGCCGCATCGGCGACCCCGGTGATCCGCACCCCGTTGCCGCCGCCGATCGCGACGACGTCGGCGCCGTCACCGGCCTTGCCGGAGGCGTACTGCACCAGGGAGAAGTCGTTGCCGGGGAAAGTGCTGCTCACCGTCCGGCCGAGCTGCTGGTTGCCCTGGTTGTCGGCGAACCAGGTGGATCCCGCGGGGCCGCAGTGACCGGCCGTGAGAATGAAGTCGCTCTGCCCGTTGGTGACGTTGAACCCCGCCGAGCAGCGGCCGCCGGTCGACAGGATCGGCTGGGCGCCGTTCAGCCGGGTGGTGAACGTTCCCTTCAGGCGCTCCATCCGCACGAAGCTGCCGATCCGCGCGGCGACTTGGCTCATCCGGGACCAGTCCCCGGCGGAGACCGTGCTGTCCGCGCTCACCACGACCCGGTTGGTGCGGTAGTCCACGGCCCATGCGGTGCCCGCGACCCGCGGTGCCGAACGCAGCGCGGCCGTGGCGGACTTGAGCTCGTCCATGCTGTGCGGGACGACCTTCGCCTCGGCTCCGGCGCGTCGTACCTCCCGCGCTGTGGCCTGGTCGGTGACCGCCACCACCGGCCGCCCGTCGGCGCCGATCCAGTCGCCCGCCGTCCGGGCCGTGCCGAGCCGCGCCACCAGACGGGCACCGGTGTTCCCGGCGCCGGTCGTGGCGGCGAGCGGTCTGGTGGCGGCCGGAGGCGTCTCGCTCGCCATGGCCGCCTGGGCGACCATGGCGCCGCCCAGGAGGAGTCCGCCGACCGCCGCCAGGCGTGTCACCCGCCTGACGATCCGTCGTCGTGCGTGCCGCATGCAGGGCTCCCGAAGCCGAACCGAACACGCGCCGCCCCGACCGGCGGCGGCGCGAGACCCTCGCGTCGTCGAGGGCCACCCCTCCATACGCACCCCACACCCCCGACGTTCACCAACCCCCCGATCCCCGCGGGCGCTTTGCTCGCCAGGGGTCCCCGCGGGGGAATCTGCTGTCCCGGGGTCCCCGCGGGGGGACTCTGCTGTCCCGGGGCCCCTGAGGGGATGGACGCAGGCCCTGCCGGGTTCCCGCAGGGCGGGGCTCGATGGCGCGGGGCTTCTGTGGGGCCGGTGCAGGCCCTGTCGGGTTCCTGCCGTTCGGGCCGTGCTGTTGGCGCTGCTCGCGGGGGATCTGCGTGCCGATGCAGCACAGGGCGGCTGGTGGACGGGCTGCGGGACGACGAACGGCTCCCCGGCCAGGCACGGGCCTCGGGGGGTCCCTGCCGACCGGACTCGACTCTCGCTGCGTTGCCAGGAGGACGGGCGCAGGCCTCGCGGGTCCCCGTAAGGCGGGGCTCAGGCCTTGCGGGGACCCGTATGACGGGGCTCAGGGCTTGCGGGCCACGCCGCCGAACATGGCGACCTCCGCCGGCTCGGTCCCTTGAGCGTCCTCCGGGCGCCAGCGCGAGCAGGACACGACACCGGGCTCCAGCAGCTCGAGACCGTCGAAGAACCGGGCCACGTCCGCGGGGGTGCGCTGGTTCAGCTTCGGCGTGCCGTGCTCGTTCCAGAACTTCACCGCCTCGTCCACGTCCGGCATCTCCGGATGGGTGACGGTGTGCGACAGCACCAGATGGCTTCCCGAGGGCAGCCGGTCGGTCAGGCGCCGTACCAGAGCGTACGGGTCCTCCTCGTCGCCGATGAAGATGACCACACCGAGCAGCATCAGCGCCACCGGCTCGCTGAAGTCCAGCGTCTTCGCAGCGTGTTCGAGGATCGCGTCGACGTTGCGCAGATCCTCGTCCAGATAGTCGGTGCGGCCCTCGGGCGTGCTCGTCAGCAGCGCACGCGCGTGCGCCAGGACCAGCGGGTCGTTGTCGACGTACACGATCCGCGACTCGGGCGCGACGCCCTGGGCGACCTCGTGCGTGTTGTCGGCCGTGGGCAGTCCGGTGCCGATGTCCAGGAACTGCCGGATGCCCACCTCGCCGACCAGGTGGCGCACCGCACGGCCGAGGAACAGCCGGTCGGCGCGCGCGTACTCCCCGATGCCCGGGTGCAGTTGACGTATCTGGTCGCCGGCCGCACGGTCGACCTCGTAGTTGTCCTTGCCGCCGAGCCAGTAGTTCCAGATCCGGGCCGTGTGCGGCTGGCTGGTGTTGATGCGCGCACGCAGCGACACGGCCACGTCGTCGGTGGCTGCCGGGTTGTCGGTCACGTGGGTCAGCTCCTGGATGCCGAGGAAAGCCTGATGAAATGGTGCACCGTGCAAGACGCAATCTAGACGCCCGAGTTGATCTCCGCCGCCCGCCCCGGGCTTTTCGGTCGTTCCCGTACCCCCCGCGGCCTCCTATCGTGAGCCGGATGATCCGCACCCCGCACCCCGCTTCCGGCGAACCCGACCCGCTGCGTGCCCTCGACCTGGAGCAGCTGCGCCGTCGTACCAGCATGAAATGGCGCACGTACCCGGCGGACGTGCTGCCGCTGTGGGTGGCCGAGATGGACGTGGCCCTCGCCGGGCCCGTCGTCCGCGCCGTCACCGCCGCCCTCGCCCTCGGCGACACCGGCTACCCCGCCGGCACCGCCTACGCCGAGGCGCTGGCCGCGTTCGCCGCCGCCCGCTGGACGTGGGACGGCATCGCCGTCGAGCGCACCGCGATCGTCCCGGACGTGATGCTCGGTGTGGTCGAGATGCTCAAACTGGTCACCGGGCCCGGCGATCCGGTGATCGTCAACCCGCCGGTGTACCCGCCGTTCTTCCAGTTCGTCACGCACATGGACCGCCGGGTGGTCGAAGCCCCGCTCGGCGCCGGCCTGCGCCTCGACCCGGCCGCCCTGGAGGAGGCGTTCCGGGCGGCGACCGCCGGTGCCGGCCGCGCCGCCTATCTGCTGTGCAGCCCGCACAACCCCACCGGCACCGTCCACACCGCCGGTGAACTGACCGCCGTCGCCGCCCTCGCCGAGCGCCACGGCGTCCGCGTCGTCGCCGACGAGATCCACGCCCCGCTCGTCGCCCCGGGCGTCACCTTCACGCCGTACCTGAGCATGCCCGGCGCCGAGAACGGCCTGTCGCTGATGTCGGCCTCCAAGGGCTGGAACCTGGCCGGCCTCAAGGCGGCCCTCGCCCTCGCCGGACCCGGGGCCGCCGCCGACCTCGCCCGCCTGCCCGAGGAGGTGAGTCACGGCCCCAGCCACGTCGGCGTCATCGCCCACACCGCCGCCCTGCGCGAGGCCACCGGCTGGCTGGACGCCCTGCTGGCCGGGCTGGACGAGAACCGGAGGCTGCTCGCCGCCCTGCTGGCCGAGCACCTGCCGGCGATCCGTCCGCATCCCGCCGAGGCCACCTGTCTCGCCTGGCTCGACTGCCGCGCCCTCGGCCTCGGCGACGATCCCGCGCAGGTCTTCCTCGACCGCGGCCGGGTCGCCCTCAGCTCCGGCCTGCCCTTCGGCACCGGTGGCGCGGGGTTCGTACGGCTGAACCTGGCGACCTCGCCCGGGATCCTCACCGAGGGGGTAGGGCGCATGGCGGCGGCCCTGGCGTGACCGGGCGAGCCCCTGAGCGGCCGGCCTCCTACACTGCCCGGCATGGACGACATGCGGCTGGACCGGTTCGGCACCGGCAAGTACCTGCTGGTGACCAGCTACCGCAAGAACGGCACCCCGGTCGCCACCCCGGTGTGGGTGGTGCGGGACGGTGACACCCTCGGTGTCTGGACGGCCGCCGACAGCTTCAAGGTCAAGCGGATCCGGCGCCGCCCCGACGTCCTCGTCGGCCCCTGCGACCTGCGCGGCAATCCCACCGGTGAGCAGGCGGCGGCCACCGCGGAGATCGTCGACGCGGCCACCACCGCCCGCTACCGGGAGCTCGTCGCCCGCAAGTACGGCATCGTCGGCCGCCTCACCCTGCTGGGCAGCCGGCTGCGGCGGGGACTGGACGGTACCGTCGGGATCCGGGTGACCCTCGCTGAATGAGGGCCACCCGCAACAGCCGTGCTACGACGCGTCCAGTACCGAACCGGACAGCACCAGCCCGTCCGGGAGCGGCTCGCCGGTGTCCATGTCGGTCTGCCGGAACCGCACCGGCTCCGCCGGCTCCGCCACCCGGTCCCCGAGCGTGGGCAGCGTGACGTCCGCACTCGTCCGCCCGGCCGGGACGTCGACGAACAGGTAGAGGCCGTCGACCTTGGACAGGGGCCGCTCCGGGTCGGGCTTCGCGCCGGCGGTGTCCCGCGGCCAGCGGGCCGGGACGTCCTTCGTGGAAAGCCCGGGCGCGGTGGCCGGCACCACGACGAACATCGTGCTCATGTCGGCATCGGCCGCCTCCGACAGGGACACCCGCCACGTCAGCGACCGCCCCTCGGTGACCCGGGCGGCGACGGGCGTGACGACGGTCATGGTCGGCGCCGGATATGGCCCGTCCGGCGGGTCGTGCGGCAAGCACCGGGCGCAGGACCGGCGTTGTGTCCGCCACGCGGGTCCTGGGGCAACGGCGGCCGGCGTCCGCCGAGGCGTGCGACCGGCCGGCGCGTGCCGGTCTCCGTCGCGGCCCGGCGGCCGATCGGCACGGCGAAGTGCGCGACCGTGACGTACGCCGGACCGTCACCGAACGGAACGGCGCGCTCGCTGTCGTCTCGGCGCCAGACGGGCCCTCAGGTCCAGGCGCTCCGGTACGACTCGTCCAGCAGTTGGAAGACCGGCTCGCCCCGCACCGGGTCCTGGGCGGTGGAGAGCCGGACCCGGTCGCCGCTGTGGATGCCGACCGGCGGACCCATGACCCGGCCCCGTACGACGAAACCCTCGGCCATCTCGATCAGCGAGACATTGCGCGCCGCGGGAGTGTTGCGGTGCACCACGGTGGAGTGCCGGACCGTGCCGACGCCCTCGCTGCGCTCCGTGCGCAGCTCGCTGCCCTGGCACACCGGACACAGGAGCCGGTGGTACATCGCGGTGCCGCACCAGGTGCACCGCTGGAAGACGATGGCGTCCCTGGAGTCCGCGGAGACGGGGTCGAGGACACCCGCCGCGGAACCGGCCGCCGGATGCGAGGCGTTTGCTGAGTAGTGGTACACGCTGGTCAACTCCCTGCGCTCGGCCGGAATCCCGCGTGTCCGGCGCGCACCGGGCACACGAGTGCGCGGCGGCCGTGCCACCGTGCACGCCGACAGAGTATGGCACTCAGTGTCACTCGTAAAGGCACTGCGTACCCCCAATGTGCGAGACGGAGCCATCTCAGCCGCGGCCGAGCGCCGCCTCCAGCTCCTGCACCACCCGCCACAGCGGCGCGTCCCGCCGGGAGACCAGCACCACCACGTCGTCCGGACGGCCCTCCTGCTCGCCGGCCGGCGGCGGGGCGATCCGGACCGGCGCCGTGGCCGGCCCGGTGGCGTGGCCGAACGTCTTCTGCACATACCCGAGCGCGTGGTCCAGGGCCGCGCCCGCATCGCCCAGGCCGTCCGAACGCAGCCAGGAGCGCAGGGCGTTGTTGTGCGCGGCGACGACCGCGGCCGCGACGACGTCGGCCCGCAGCGTCCCGTCGGGCCGGCCCGCGAACCGCTCGCGCAGATACTCGGCGAGCGCGCGCTCGTAGCGCCACACCACCGACAGCTCGTAGGCCCGCAGGCCCGGCACCTGCTTGGTCAGGCGGTAGCGCTGCACGGAGAACGTCGGGTTCTCCGCGTACATCCCCAGCACCAGCCGGGCCGCGTCGCACACCCGGCGCACCGGTTCCGCCCCCTCGTCGCTCGCGGCGAGGAAGGCGGTCATGTCGGCCAGGCACCGCTCGTGGTCGGGGAAGACCACGTCCTCCTTGGAAGGGAAATAGCGGAAGAACGAACGCCGGCCGACCCCGGCCAGGGCAACGATGTCGTCCACGGTGGTCTGCTCGTACCCGCGTTCCAGGAAGAGCCGGAAGGCCGCCGCGACGAGGGCCTCCCGCATCGGCGGCTTCGCGGCCGGTGCCGCGCTGCTGGAGCTCATGGAGGGGAACGTAGCACCCGGACGGGCAGCCTGACACTCAGTGCAGCTCGAGTGCACTCCTGGGGGAACTGAGTGCTGCGCGAGTCCCGCTGAACATCCCCTTCCGGGCACGGTCCAGGCCGCGATGTACGGACTGTACGGCTTCACGGTCGCCGGCCTCGTCGAGCACGGGGCTACGTCACGGGAGGTCGTTCGGGCTCACATCGTACGGAGGTCCGGGCCGGGGAAGGGAGTGTTCCTACCTCGACGTAACCTTTCTGCACCCACCGCCGACACGGCCCCCGAACCGATGCGGCCGCACCGCCCGAGGAGAGCCCGTATGCCCGCCGCCCGCCCCCGTCTGCTCTACGTCACCGACCTGGCGTACGAGGCCCGCGGGCGTCGCTACTGCGACGAGGACATCTTCCTCACCTCCCGGCTCCGGGCCCGCTTCGATCTCGCCCTGTGCCATCCGCTGGACGCCGAGGCGCTGATGGACGGCTACGACGCCGTGGTCGTCCGCAACAGCGGGCCCGTCCTCGGCTACCAGCGCGCGTACGACGCCTTCCGCATACGGGCACTCGACACCGGTGCCCGGGTGTACAACCCGCTCACCGGCAAGGCGGACATGGCGGGCAAGCGGTACCTGCTCGACCTGAGCGCCGCCGGCTTCCCCGTCATCCCGACGGTCGGCCGCGCCGAGGACCTGCACCTGCTCCCGGCCGCCGAGCGGTACGTGGTCAAGCCCATGCTCGGCGCCGACTCCCTCGGCCTCAGGATCGTGCCCCCCGGCCAGGTCGCCGCGCTCGCCACCGGCGACGTCCTGATCCAGCCCTGCGTCGACTTCGTCCACGAGGTGTCCTTCTACTTCGTGGACGACGACTTCCAGTACGCCCTCCACGCCCCCGACCCGGAGCGCCGCTGGGAGCTGCGGCCCTATGCGGCCACCGCCGCCGACCTGGAGTTCGCCCGGCGTTTCATCGACTGGAACGACCTCGGCCACGGCATCCAGCGCGTCGACGCCTGCCGCACCCGCGACGGCGGCCTCCTCCTGGTCGAGCTGGAGGACCTGAACCCCTATCTGTCCCTTCAGGCCCTGCCGGAGGAGGCCAGGGACGCCTTCGTCACCGCGTTCACGGCGTCCCTGGGCCGGTTCGTGCAGGGAGCGCTCAGCCCAGCCTGACCGTGACCTGCTGGGTGGCCCCGGCCGTGCCGGTGAGATCGCCGAAGGCCAGCGTCAGCGTGGAGCCGGTCGCGGCCGAGGTCAGCGTGGCCGGCGCGGACGTCACCGCGGTGACCGGCCGCCGCCAGGTCAGGGTGAGGCCCGTGCGCATGCGCATCGGATCGCTCACCGCGACCACGGCGGTGCCGTCGCCCCTCTCGCTGATCATCACGCACGCCGGAGCGCTCGCGGTGAGCGTTCCGACCGTTCCGCCGAACCAGAAGTTCACCCCGGTGAAGCCGAGTGAGCGCACGGCGACGCCCTGCTGCCCGTCGGTGTTGGCGAGCACCGTCAGCCAGTGCCGGTCCGCGGCCCGCGCCCTCGTCGCGGCCGCCGTGGCGCCCGGCAGCAGGAGGTAGGCGTACGACGCGTTCGCCGGGTCGGTGCCGTGATCGACGTACATCGTCAGGTACTCGCGGTTCAGGACGGTGGTCGAACCGGCCTTGTTGATCGTGCTCCAGCTGCCGTCGCGGGCCTCGCGCAGGGCCCGCACGGTCGCCCCGCCGGGGAAGACGTAGCCGCCGTGCCCGCCGAGGTGCGCCCAGCGCGCCCCGGTGAGCGTCGCCGACCAGGGGGAGGCGGCGGGCTCGACCGTGCCGTCGACGGTGAAGGGGGCGCCGCCGGTGGGGCCGAGGTTGCGGTTCTCCACGGTCGTCTCGACGGCCGCGCCGTCGGTGCAGGTGATGCCCGCGCCGAGGCAGACGACGGTGTCGTCCAGGAAGAACCACGACTTCTTCGCCACGAGCGTCGACTGCAGGCCCTTGAGGTACTGCCCGACGGCGGCCCGGTGCCCGTCCGTCGCCCCGCCCACCCAGTTCACGTCCGGCTTCGAGGCGCCCCAGTCCCCGCCGGCCGCGTCCGCCAGCGCCTTGCGCGAGACGGTCGTACCCGGCAGCCGGCAGGGGTCGACGGTGGGCCAGAAGGCGTCGCTGTACTGTCCGTTGGCGAAGGTGTCGCGCCACCAGTAGAGCATTCCGGACCCGGTGTGCCAGCCGCGCAGGTTCTCGCCGTTGCCGGTCTCGTAGTACGTGATCCGCTTGTCGGCCATGCTCAGCGCGGCCGCCCAGCCGGGTCTGCGGTGGGTGGCCCGTGCCATGGACGGGAACAGGCGGTGCCCCACCGGCTCGTCGACCGCCGTCACCGAGCCGTCGTCCTGAACCCCCTTGAGCCGGGCCAGGTGCGGCAGGCTCAGCACCGGGTCGGCGAGCGGCGGGCTGTAACGGTCGCGCTGCATCCAGCCCTTGACCAGCGCGCGCCAGCGGGCGTTCTCCGCCGTGCTCGCGCCCTGCCCGAGCAGGACGATCGAGGCCAGTATCGGATGGCCGCGAAGGTGGTCGTCCTGCTGGATGCGCCCGGGGTCCGCCGCCGAGAGCCCGCGGCTGATCGCCCGGCCCGCGACGCCGTCCATCACCAGGCCGTTGTAGAGGAACGGCGCCCAGGCGTGCTCCACCGCGTCGAACACGATCTGCCGGTCCGGGTCCGTCACCTCCCAGCCGGAGCCCGCCAGCAGCGCGAAGAGCAGACCCAGCCCGCCGAGCAGGACCGAGCCGTACGAGCCGGTGTACGGCACCGTGGTGTGCTGGATGAAGGAACCGTCGGCGTACAGGCCGTCGCCCGAGGTGACGTAGGGGAAGACGGGGGAGAGGGCGTCGCGGGCCAGCGCCACCTTGGCCGCGCTCGCCCCGACGACACCGCGCAGCGCCAGCACCCGGCACAGGTCGACCCGGTTCGCGCCCGTGCTCGTCCCGCTGTAGCTCGCCACCGCCGAGTCGGGCACGAAGTGGTCCACCGCGGCCAGGTAGCCGGCGAGCCGCGGGGCCGGCAGCGCCTCGTACATCAGCACGCACACGTCCAGCAGCGCCTGCGGGGCGCCGATCTGCCAGCTGTACCAGTTGCCGTACCGGGCCTGGGCCGCGTTGTAGACGTCGTCGTGGAGGTGGTCCAGGCCCGTCAGGATCGCGTCGCGCAGATCCGCGTCGCCGGTCAGGCCGGTGCCCGGCTGGCAGTAGGCCTGCGCGAGCGTGCTCAGCCTGGTGTAACTGGTGTTCATGTTGCCCGAGTAGACGTACGACTCCTGGTCGGTGTCCGGATCCGGGTCGGCGTAGACCAGGTCCGGCCACAGGGAGCCGGCGGCGGGAGCCATCGTGTCCCGGTACCGGCCCGCCGTCGTGCCCAGGTCGGCGAGCCGGCTCCGGAACGGCTCGGCGGCGGGGTCGAACCCCTCGCCGAGGATCAGGTCGCGCCACCTGGCCCGGAGCGTCGCGAACTCGTCCGGCGCCGAGAACGCCCGGGGGCCGAGACCCACGGCGACGGCGGTTCCCGTACAGACGGTCAGAAAACCACGGCGGGACCAAGGAGTCGTCATGACGGCGCTTTCTAGCATGCGCTTTCTCAAACGCTCAATGGTTCTTGCCGAGTTGAGCGTTCCGACCGTTCGGTGGAGTGAATCGCCGGAGCGCGACGGCTGGGCCGATCGGCTGAACAGGGTCCCCGCCCGGGCCGTATCTCAGCATGGGGAGCTCGCGAGTCCCGTCCGTACGGGACGGAAGGAGAGCCAGGTGCCGACACCGCCCGAACCCGAACGGCCGCACGCCGGACCGGTCCTGGAACCCGTCCGGGTGCTGCGGCCCCGTCGTTTCGACGCGCTCGCGGAACTGATGCGCGAGATGGATACCGCCCCCGCGCACACGGCGGGCGCCGACGAGGCGGAGACCCAGGAGCTGCCACCCGTACCGCCGACCCGCGCCCCTGCACGTGCCGCCGCCCCGGCCCCCGTCGCACGCCGAGTGGCCGTCGCCGTCGCCGTGGCCGCCGCCGCACTCCTCGGCTTCGGCTGCGCCCTGCTGCTCCCCGGCCGGCAGGAGGCCGCCGCGTCACCGCCTGCACACCGGCAGGCGACCACCGCGCCGCCCGCGACCCCGACGCCCACCGCCACCGCGACCGGTGCACCGCCAGCCGGCACCGCGACCGGTGCACCGACCGTCGGCACCGACCCCGACGGCCCGGGCACCCTTCGGCAGGGCGACACCGGCCCCGAGGTCACCGAACTGCAGGAACGCCTGCTGCGCGTCCCGGATGTCTACCCCGGCGGCTCGACCAGCGGCACCTACGACGCCACCCTGACCGCCGCCGTGGCCCGGTTCCAGCTCTGGTACGGCATCAGCGGCGACGAGACCGGTGTCTACGGCGACGACACGCGCCGCGCGCTGGAGTCACGGGGCGGCCTGGGCGACGATTCATGAACGGCACCCGGGGAACACCGGGAGACGGGCCGTGACCTGACCGGGACCGGGCCCGGCAGCGTGAGCCGGAGCCGGTCCGGAGCGGCGGACGGGAGCGCAGTGCCATGACGGACGGGGACGGTGTGGTGAGCACGACGGGCGCCGGCCCGGAGGGCGGCATGGACGGCTTCTTCGGCCGGCTCAACCCCGACATGTGCGTCGTCACGGCCGCGGCCGAGGGCGAGCGGGCCGGGTGCCTGGTCGGCTTCGCCTCGCAGTGCTCCGTGCGGCCGCTCCGGTACGCCGTCTGGCTGTCCAAGGTCAACCGCACCTACCGTGTCGCACGCGCCGCGCAGCACCTGGGCGTGCATCTGCTCACCCGCGACCAGCGGGACGTCGCGGAACTCTTCGGCGGCCGGACCGGCGACGAGATCGACAAGTTCGCGCGCCTGGACTGGACCGAGGAGTACGGCGGCGCGGTGGTGCTGCGGGACGTGGCGGCCTGGTTCGTCGGCACCATCCTCCACCGCACCGACGGCGGCGACCACGTCGGCTTCGTCCTCGACCCGGTGCGCTGGGGCGAGGGGCGGCCCGGGCCGCTGCTGCGGCTGTCCGACGCGGCCGGCATCGACGCCGGTCACCCCCTGGACTGAACGGGCTCGAACGCCGGGTCAGGCCTCGGCAAGACCATTGCGCGAGCGGTGGCCCGGCCCCATGATGGGCACCCCGCGGCCGACCGCCGCGTGCTCCTCCGTACCACGATCGAAAGCCAGCCCGATGACCGGCTCCCGCATTCCGGGCCTGCTCGTGCCCGCCATTTTCCTGCTGGCTCTGATCGCCGGCGCCTGCTGGTACTGGCGGCACAGAAACGACGACTGATCCCGGCCACGCCGTCACGACTCCGGGTCAGCCGTGTCCTCCAGCGGCATCCTGATGTCCAGCACGCACACGTCGTCCCGCCGCTCGTCCGCGAGCAGCGTGGCGAGCAGCTCGTCCAGCGAGCCGGACTCGCCACGCGCATGCGTGCGCACCACCCCGGCCAGCCGGTCCAGGCCCGCGTCGAGGCTCTCGCCGGGGCGCTCGACCAGGCCGTCGGTGTACAGCAGGATCCGGTCGCCGGGTTCCAGGTGGATTTCCGCCGACTCGTAGACGGCCGCCGCGCTCGCGCCGAGCAGCATGCCGGCGGGCCGGTCGAGACGGAGCACCTCGCCGTCGCGGACGAGCAGCGGGGGCAGGTGCCCGGCCTGGGCCCAGGTGAGAACGTGCCGGTGGGGGTGGTAGCGGGCGAGCACCATGGTGGCCGTGGTCTGGCTGTCACGGGAGTGCAGCAGCAGATAGTTGAGCCGGGTCAGCGCCCCGGTCAGCGAGGAGCCCGTGGTCACCATGCCCTTCGCGGTGAACCTGAGCTGGGCCATCGTGGCCACCGCGTCGACGCCGTGACCGGCGACGTCGCCCACCACGAACAGCGCGTCGTCGTCGGGCAGTTCGATGGCGCTGAACCAGTCGCCGCCCACATGGATGCCGGACTGCGCCGGCAGGTACGCCACCTGGACGCGCAGCCCGGCCAGCTGCACCGGCCTGCTCGGCAGCGGCAGCAGGGCGTGCTGCAGCCGGGCGGCCAGGGCCCGTTCGGCCTGCAGGATCCCGCGCTGCAGCAGCATCGCCCGCTCGCTCTCCATCAGCGCCAGTTCCGCGGAGCGCTGCGGGGTGAGGTCCTGGATGAAGCCGTGCACCTCCACGGTGGTGCCGTCCTGCGCGGTGACGGCCTCCGCGACCAGCCGCAGATGCCGGACACCGCTCGCCGTGGCGATGCGGAACGGCCTGTCGAACGGCCGGGCGTGGCGGACGAGTTCGGCGATCGCGCGGGCGAGCGGGCCCGCGTCCTCCGCCAGGGCCAGGTCCGGCAGCCGTTCCAGGGCGAGCGGGCGCTCGGCGCTGTCCCGGCCGAGCACGGTGTACGTCTGCTCGGACCAGGAGATCTCCTGGGTGAGCAGGTTCCAGTTGGCCCAGCCGAGATTGCCGAGCCGCTGCACGTCGGCCAGGCGCTGCTCCTGGCGCTCCGCGGGCTCGTGCCGCAGCCAGGTGACCAGCAGGCCCTCGCCCAGCGGGGCGGCCCGCACCGAGTAGGTGGTGGTCACGGGCACCTCGCCGGTCACGTCCTGGTAGACGAACGGCTCGCTGACGAACGGCACCCCGGTCTCCACGGCCTGCAGGTACCCCTGCCACAGCGGCTCGCCCGCAACGGACGGATAGCTCTCCAGGACCCGTCTGCCGACCATCTCCCGGCCGGTCCGGCCGAACACGTCGACCGCTTCCGCCGTGGCGGCCTCGATGCGGTAGTCCGCCACCTCGCCGGTGGCGGCGCGCAGCGGTGTCAGCAGGATCGCCGCGCCGGGCAGCGCGTCGAACACCGACTGCACGGTCTGGGTGACTCCCTCGCCCACGCGTTCCTGGGGTGTGTCGAAGGCGCGCAGCCGGCCCGCGCACAGCCGGGCCACGGCCCGCAGCAGTTCCCGCTCGCGCGGAGCGAAGGCCCCGCTGCGCCTGCGCAGCACGCCGAGGGCGACGTCCGCGTCCTCCCCGGGCGGCACGGGCAGCCAGGCCCGGCTGGGCCAGCGCTCCGGCGGCTCCCCGATCAGCAGATACCGGTCCCGGTCCGTGGCGGGGTCCTCCAGCCACAGTGGATCGCCGGCCCGCAGGGCCTCGAGCGCGACCACTCCGGACACCGGGGGCACGTAACGCCACTGCGCCGCGAGGGTCTGGTCGACGCCGGCGTGCCCGATCAGTTCGAGTCCGCCCTCGGACAGCTGTCCGTACAGCATCACGGCGTCGGCGTCCGTCTCGGGTCCGATGTGGTCCAGCAGGCACCGGGCCAGCTCGTGCGGCGTGCCGACCCGCACCAGGTCCCGGCCGATGGCCCCGAGGGCCTTCGCGAGGTCCGCCGTGCTGGTGGCCGCGACCGGCGAGGAGACGGCGGCCGGCGATTCGACCGGGGCGGGCGGGGTGCCGGGCGGCTGCTCCTGCGGCGGTGGCAGGGCGCCCAGAGTGAGCCAGCACTGTTCGAGGAGGGTGCGGTTGCCGTCCTCGGCGCGCTGCAGCAGCTCCACGTGCGCGGCTTCCGGCGTACAGCCCGTGACGGCCATCAGCACGCCTTTGGCCCGCTCCAGGACCGCCGAGGTCGCGGCCAGGTCCCGCAGTCGTTCCAGCTCCGCGCGCTGCCGGGCCACCACATTCACCAACGCCGTCGGATCGGCGCCACCGGGGGGCACCGGGTGCGCGGGCTCGCTCGTCACGGGACGAGCATCGCACAATCGCACCCGTTTGATCACTCGTCTGCCGGATCCGACTTCATACGAACGTCGCAGGGTCTCCGTACGACCGCCCGGAGGCGGTCACGAGCCGTCCACACGAAAGGGGACGAAGGGTGCCGTGCTGTTGACCGGCGCAGCCGGGACGGACCGGCGGATCAGCGGCCCGTGCCGCGTCCGGCCAGGGCCTCGCTGACCGCGCGGACGCTGCGCGCGATGTGCTGCAGCTGCAGGACCTCGGCGGCGTACAGCTTGATCGTGTGCTCGATGACCGACTCGGGCAGGCCGAGCATCGGCAGCTCGGCCCGCGCGGTCTGCAGCGCCGTCCGGGCCACCCGGATCTCCTGCTGGACCTGGAGCTGCGCATGCCGGGCGAGCAGCACGGGGTGGCGGATGAGCGCCGGATAGCTGGCGTAGCGCGCGGGGATCAGCTCGCGCAGCCACTTGGCCGCCGAGCGCTCCCAGTCGTAAGAGCCCGGCGTCTTGACCTGACAGGGCCAGTCGGGGCTGATACGGGTGCTGGTCAGAGTCATGATCATCGCTTCCGGTGGGCGGCGTCGTGAGGGTGGTCGACGGGTGCGGGGCGGCCCCGGCCTAGGGGATGGCCGGGGCCGCCACGGGCGAGTCGCGCAGACGACACGCCCCGGTACACCCCGGGCGCCGACGTGGGTAGGGGACGGCGGCTGGGGGTGTCCGTGCGGGGACCCCGGGCGTCGGCAACCGGCGCTGCGCGGAGACTTGCGTACGCATGGGCGGTCCGTCGGCTTTCTCGGGGCGGTGTGCGAGCGGTGAGTCCGCGGGTGGGGAACGTACCCGGAGTGGGCCGGGCGCGATCCGTGAGCAGTATTTATATATGCCGTCCGCTTTGCAAGACGTATGAAAACATTCATGCGTGATTTGTCGTGGATGGTCCCTGTCCATGGCGGTGGAGACCGCAAGATCTCCACCGCATCCGGGACCCGGCGCGCGAACTGCCGGATTCAGTCCTTCATGAAGAACTGGTGCTGGTCGGAGAGCTGTTCGTACTTCTCCAGCCGGGCCTGGGTGCGCTCCGGGTCGGCGTCGGTCATGGCCTGCAGCAGCGCGGCGGCCATCACGCCGGGCGCGGCGTAGGAGTCGAACACCAGCCGGGAGCCGGTGCCGGTGGCGAACGTGACGTCGGCCTCGTCGGCCACCGGCCCGAGCGCCAGGTCGGTCACCAGGGCGACCTTCAGACCGGCGCCCCGCGCCACCCGGACGGCCTGGAGGGTCTCCTGGGAGTGCCGGGGCATGGCGAAGGCGAGCACCCAGGTGCCGCCGGCCTCGCGGCACTGCAGCAGGGCGTCGTAGGCCACGCTGCCGCCCCGGGTGACCAGCCGTACGTCGGGATGGATCCGGCGGGCCGCGTAGCCGAAGTACTCGGCCAGCGACTCCGAGATGCGCAGGCCCAGCACGGTCAGCGGGGTGGAGCGGGACAGTTCGCGGCCGATCCGGATGATCTCGTCGGGGTTGGCGAAGTCGCGCCGCAGGTTCTCCAGGTTCTCGATCTCGGCGTCGACCGCCGCCTGGAGCTCGTTGGCCCGGTTCTCCTCGCCGGGACCGCCGGCGAGCGTGCTCAACGCGATCGACTGGAGCCTCTCGCGCAGCGCGGGATAGCCGCTGAAGCCGACGGCGGCGGCGAACCGCGTGACCGAGGGCTGGCTGACGCCGACCCGGTCGGCCAGCTCGGTGATGGACAGGAAAGCGGCCTCGGTGATGTGCTCGATGAGGTACTGGGCGATGCGCCGCTGCCCCGGCGACAGACGGGGGCCGTCGAAGAGTTCCCTCAGCCGGGAGGTCGGGGCGGCCTCGGCCGCGGGCACGGTCTTGCCGGACGTGATGGCTGATGCCTGTGCGCGTGCCTGCTGCGGCGAGGGCACCGGTCCGCCTCCTTTGTCTGCCACAAGCACTCAACATAGCTCACCCACCGTCATGAACACGGGGTTGAGCAGGAGGTTTCAGCGCCGGAAGAGGCTGATGGAATGGCCCACGTCACCGGCCGGACGGCTGCTGTCGATCAGCTCGGCGAGCCGTCCGCGCGCCTTGGCAACCGCGGAGTCCGACACCACCAGCAGCCCGTGCACCCGATCCACCGGCACCGTGCGCGGATCGGTGGCGCGGATGCCGTAGTACGACGGCACACCGCTGCCCTTGTACACCAGCCACACCCGCTCGCCCGGATACCGCTGCCGGAGCCGGTCGGCGAGCCGGCCCAGGTCCTGTCCCCAGTCCACGTTGGAGTCGTGCAGCAGCCGGTGGGTGCGCGCGGGCCCGCCGAAGGCCTCGTTGGAGTACGGCAGGTAGTACGGGAACGTGCGCACCGAACTCACGGCCGTGCACAGCACCAGCGCCGCCGTCGCGACGCCCGTCCACCGCCTGCCGGGCCGCGGCACACAGGCCGCCGCCACCGCGAGGAACATGGGCACGAACAGCGCGTACCGGGTGCCGAAGTCCCGCGAGCCCGTCATGGCCGCCGCGAGGAGCACCGCGGGCGGGAGCAGCACGTACGGTGCCGCGGGCCGCAGCCGCCGCACCGCGACCAGCGTCACGGCGCCGGACACACCCAGCGTCAGCAGCCCGAGCGGCGTCTTCACCAGCAGGGCGGCCGGCAGGTAGTACCAGAGGGAGCCGGTGTACACATGCCCGAACAGATAGCCCTGCCACGGGTAGGCCTCCAGTCCGAACTGCACCCGCATGCCCGCCCGGTAGGCCTCGGGCACCGGCAGCAGGTCCACCAGCCGGCCGCGCGGCCCGTGCAGCGCCGGGACCGGTTCGGCGGGGGAGAACCGCAGGCCGGGATCGACGGCGAGATACGCGGCCCAGACGACGGCGAGCGCCACCAGCACCACGACGAGCGCACCGCCGAGCGCCGCCGACGGCTTGCGCCGGCCCCCGATGACGGAGAGGGCCGCCGCGCGCCCGCGGCCTCCCCGACCCGCGAGGGCCGGGCGCACGCGCTGAACGGCCAACCCCGTGAACGCGGACAGAACCCGCCGGGCCGGACCCGTGCTGGAAGGAGGCCCGTCGGCCGAACCACCGCCCCGTTCCCGTCGATTGCCCGCGTCGGGCCGCTCCCCGGCCGGGTGCTGGTCATGTCCCCGGCCGACGTTTGGTTCCGGCTCGTCGGCCTTCGGTACGTGCTGTTCCCGGCCGGTGTCCGTGGCGGGCGGTGCGCCGGCCGGGTGCTTGTCGGGTGCCGGGCCGAGGCCCGGGTCCGGTCGGCCGGTCTGCGGTACCTGCCGGTTCCGGTCCGTGTCCGTGGCCGGCCGGTTCACCCGGGGGAGCCCTGGGCTCCGGCGCGCCGCCAGGACGGACGTCGCGGCCAGCGCCATCAGCACGGGGACCGCCGGAAGTGCGCTCATCTTGGTTGCCACCGCCGCCCCGAGACAAGCCCCGGCCGCCGGCAGGTACAGGCCGGGCCGGCGCCGGGCCCGCCACACCAGCCAGGCCGCCGTCAGCACGAACCCGGCCGCCGGCACGTCCAGCGTGGCCAGTGAACCGTGGGCGATGAGATCCGGCGAGAAGGTGTACAGCGCGAGCGCGGCCAGACCGCCCGCCGTGCCCGTCAGGTCACGGGCGAACGCGAAGGCGACCAGCCCGAAGAGCAGGGTCAGCGCGATGACCGGCAGGCGCGCCCACAGCATCACATGCCCGGGGTCGTTGCCCGACTCGTACAGAAGATGCCGGCCCACGTCTCCTTGGGTGCCGGTGTACGAGGGGTCGTAGCGCGGGTCGGCCACCGCCACACCGGCCGCGATCAGCAGCTTGCCGAGCGGTGGATGTTCGGGGTTGTAGCGGATGCGGTGCTCGTGGAGGTAGTCGGTGGCCGTCGCGACGTAGACCGGCTCGTCGATGGTCGGGGTCTGCTGGACGGCCGTGGTGACCATCGCCACGGCCATCTGGGCGAGCAGCACCACGGCCAGCAGGGGCACCAGCCATCGCCGGTGGCGGCGCAGCCGGACGTACGGGCCGCCGGGGACCGGCCGCCCGGCCCCCTCGGCGGCAGCCGCACGGGTGAGGACCAGGTGCTGTTCGCGCGCCATCATCCGCCCCGCGGTGTCGCCGGCCGAGGGGCTGCGGGAACGGTCGTGGGCCCGATCATGGCCCTACTGTCGCACCGCTCCCGCCGCCGGGGGCGTCACCGCTCCACGAGTCGTACCGGCAGACCTTCTGCCGTGTACACGGGTACGGCCCGCAGCCCGTCGGAGTTCACCGCGATCCGGGAGAACCGGCCGCGCAGCCGGGGCGCGTCGACGACCGGCAGGGTGCTGCCCTCGGCCGGCGGCCGCTCGGTGTGGAGGCGCAGCGGCAGTACCGCCGGGCCGCCCGGCACCGCCGGGTGACCGGCCGTCAGCGGCGCCTCGCCTCCGGCGCGCAGGATGACGCCGAGCGTGCCCGCAGCCGTACGGCCACCCGCGGCGTGCCGCCCGCCACCCGCACGGCCCCGGGGCCGAGGGCGTCCCGCGAGCCGGCCACCAGCGTGCCCTCGGCCAGGACCGTCCCGCCCGTGTACCGGTTGCGGCCGGTCCAGGGGCAGTGAGCCGGTGCCCTGCTTGGCTGGCTGCCGGGGCCATCGACGTCGTCGCGCCAGGCGTCGGCGGCCGGGAAGCCGCCGGCTGCCCCGCCCAGCGTGACCGACACGTCCGCGTCGAAGTCGAAGGCGCCGTAACCGTCCGCCGCGGCGAACAGGCCCAGCCGCCACCCCTGTTCGAAACCGCCGCGTTCAGATGCGGCAGCCGGGTCTCCAGCAGCACCTCCGCGCCCTTCGGGACGACCGGCGGCACATCGCGGCCCTGCCGGGTGAGGACGTAGGCCAGCCACCGCACCCGAGGCCGATCCGGCGCGGGGCGCGCCCGAGGGGCTGCGCGTGTTCGCCGTGCGGTACGGACCCGGCGGCCCCTTCACGCCCGCCTTCACCGGTGGCGAGCAGGGGCTGACCGTACGCACGGAGGCGTTCACGGCGGTCGTCGGCGTGGTGGCGCGCGACAGCCGTGGTGAGCCGTCCCTCGTCCTCCACCGCTGAGCCTCCTCAGCCCTCGGGGAGCACCGGTGCCGGCAGCGCACCCGCCGGCACCACCAGGTCCGCCGTGGCCCGCGTCCTCGCCACCAGGTCCGCGTTGCGCTGGTCCGTGCCCAGCACCCAGGCCACGGCCGACCCGGGGTCCTTGCCGAACTCCTCGTGCCGGGCGACCAGTCGGCGGATCCGCTCGGCCTCGTCGATCTCGCAGAACCACACCTCGTCCAGGCACGGCCGCACCCGCGCCCACGAACCCTCGGTCAGCAGCAGGTAGTTGCCCTCGGTCACCACCAGCCTGGCGGCCGGCGGCACCGGGATCGCGCCCGCGACCGGCTGCTCCAGCACCCGCTCGAACCCGGGCGCGTACACCACCTCGTCGGTGTCCTCGCGCAGCCGCCGCAGCAGCGCCGCGTACCCGGCCGCGTCGAAGGTGTCCGGCGCGCCCTTGCGGTCCCGGCGGCCGAGCCGGTCCAGCTCGACGTCGGCGAGGTGGAAGCCGTCCATGGGCACGTGCGCGACCCAGGGCGGTCCGCCGTCGTTCAGGGCGCGTACGAGATGCTCGGCGAGCGTGGTCTTGCCCGCCCCGGGGCTGCCCGCGATCCCGAGCACGGCACGCCGGCCGTCCCGGACGAGGAGACGGGCACGGTCCAGGAGGTCGTCGAAGGTCAGCGGCACACAGAGAGTGTGTCACCAGGAGTTCGCCGCGTATGTGGCGTGTGCCACTCACTGGACGGCGCCCTATGGGGAACAGTGCTGGGTATGACTCAGCTCGGTCTTCCCGACGCAATCCAGGCCTGTCTCTTCGACCTCGACGGGGTCGTCACCAAGACGGCCGTCGTGCACGCCGCCGCCTGGAAGGAGACGTTCGACGCGTTCCTGCGGGACTACACGGGGGAGCAGGGACGGCCGTTCGACCCGGTCGCCGACTACGACGAGTACGTCGACGGCCGGCCCCGCGCCGACGGCGTCCGCGCCTTCCTCGACTCGCGCGGCATCCACCTGCCCGAGGGCACCCCGGAGGACCCGCCGGAGGCCCCCACCGTGCACGGCCTCGGCAACCGCAAGAACGTCCTGCTGCTGGAGAAGATCCGCAGCGGCGGGGTGGAGGCCTACGAGGGCAGCCTGCGCTATCTGGAGGCGGTCCGGGCGGAGGGCCTGCGCACGGCCATCGTGTCGTCCAGCGCCAACTGCAGGGACGTACTGCGCGCCGTCGGCGCCGAACACCTCTTCGACGTACGGATCGACGGGGTCGTCGCCGCCGAACGGCACCTGCCCGGCAAGCCGCACCCCGACACCTTCCTCGCCGCCGCCCACGACCTGGGCGTCGAGCCGTCCCGGGCCGCCGTGTTCGAGGACGCGCTGGCCGGCATGGACGCCGGACGCGAGGGCCGCTTCGGGTACGTCGTCGGCGTGGACCGCGTGGGCCAGACCGACGCGCTCTACGCGCACGGCGCGACCATCGTGGTGAGGGATCTCGCCGAACTGGGAGGCAAACAGTGATCACCGACCGGTCGTACAGCGTGGAGCCGTGGACCGTACGGGAGACCGCCCTGGATCTGGACGTCCTGGCCCAGAGCGAGTCGGTGTTCGCGCTCTCCAACGGGCACGTCGGCTGGCGCGGCAACCTCGACGAGGGCGAACCGCACGGCCTGCCCGGCAGCTACCTCAACGGGGTGCACGAGGTGCACCCGCTGCCGTACGCGGAGGCGGGCTACGGCTACCCCGAATCCGGCCAGACGGTCATCAACGTCACCAACGGCAAGATCCTCCGGCTGCTGGTGGACGACGAGCCGTTCGACCTGCGCTACGGCCGGCTCGTCACCCACGAACGGGTCCTGGACCTGCGCCGCGGGGTGCTGGAGCGCACCTGTGAGTGGACCTCTCCGGCGGGTTCCACGGTCCGGGTCCGCTCGACCCGGCTGGTGTCGCTGACCCAGCGCGCGGTGGCCGCCGTCGCGTACGAGGTGGAGGCCGTCGGCGGCCGCAGCCGGGTGGTGATCCAGTCCGAGCTGGTCGCCAACGAGTCCCTGCCCGGATCGAACGGCGACCCCCGCGCGGCCATGGCGCTGCAGTCCCCGCTGGAACAGGAGGACCACTTCGCCTCCGGCAGCCGGCTGCGGCTGGTGCACCGCACCCGGCGCAGCGGCCTGCGGGTGGCGGTGGCCGCCGACCACGTCGTCGACGGGCCCGAGCGCACCACCACCCGCAGCGAGAGCGGCGCCGACGTGGCCCGGCTGACGGTCACCGCGGTGCTGGAGCCCGGGCAGACGCTGCGGGTGGAGAAGCTGGTCGCCCACGGCTGGTCCGGCACCCGCTCGCTGCCCGCGATGGCCGACCAGGTCGACGCCGCCCTCGCCGCCGCCGCGCACGACGGCTGGCAGGGCCTGCTGGCCGACCAGCGGGCCTGCCTGGACGACTTCTGGGCCCGCGCCGACGTCGAGGTGGAGGGCGACGAGGAGGTCCAGCAGGCGGTCCGCTTCGCGTTGTTCCACGTCCTGCAGGCCGGCAGCCGCGCCGAGCAGCGCGCCATCCCGGCGAAGGGCCTGACCGGCTCCGGCTACGACGGGCACGCCTTCTGGGACACCGAGATGTTCGTGCTGCCCGTGCTCACGTACACCGCGCCCGCGGCCGTCGCCGAGGCCCTGCGCTGGCGGTACAACACCCTGGACGAGGCCCGCGAGCGCGCGGCACAGCTCGGGCTCGGCGGGGCGGCGTTCCCCTGGCGGACCATCGCCGGTCCGGAGGGCTCCGCGTACTGGCCGGCCGGCACCGCCGCCTTCCACGTGAACGCGGACATAGCCGACGCCGTGATCCGGTACGTGGAGGCCACCGGCGACACCGTGTTCGAGCGCGAGACCGGCGTGGAGCTGCTGGTGGAGACGGCCCGGCTGTGGCGCTCCCTGGGCCACCACGACGCGCACGGCGTCTTCCACATCGACGGCGTCACCGGCCCCGACGAGTACAGCGCGGTCGCCGACGACAACCTGTACACCAACCTCATGGCCCGGCAGAACCTGCTCGCCGCCGCCGACGCCGCCGAACGCCACCCCCGCGAGGCGGTCCGGCTCGGCGTGGACGAGGAGGAGGCGGCGACCTGGCGGGACGCGGCCGCGGCCATGTACATCGCCTACAACGACGAGCTCCGCGTCCACGAACAGCACACCGGATTCACCCGTTACCAGCGCTGGGACTTCGCCGGCACCCGCGCCGACCAGTACCCCCTGCTGCTGCACTTCCCCTACTTCGACCTCTACCGCAAACAGGTCGTCAAGCAGGCCGACCTGGTGCTGGCCATGTACACCTGCGGCGACTTCTTCACCGCCGAGTACGACGAGGAGCAAATATCCCGGAACTTCGCCTACTACGAGCCGCTGACCGTACGGGACTCCTCGCTGTCGGCCTGCTGCCAGGCCGTGATCGCCGCCCAGGCGGGCCACCTGGACCTCGCCTACGCCTACACCACCGAGGCGGCGCTGATGGATCTGCAGGACCTGGAGCACAACACCCGCGACGGGCTGCACATCGCCTCGCTGGCCGGGACCTGGATGGCCCTGGTGGCGGGCTTCGGCGGGCTGCGCCGGGACGGCGAGCGGCTGCGGTTCGCGCCGCGCCTGCCCGAGCGGCTGAGCCGGCTCGCCTTCAACGTCGAGTTCCGCGGCCGGCGGCTGCGCGTGGACATCGGCGCCGACAAGGCCACGTACGTCCTCCTGGACGGACCGCCGCTGACCCTGCGCCACCACGGCGAGCCGCTCACGGTGAGCACCGACGAGCCGGCCGTACGGGCGGTGCCACCGGCCGGCCGGCGGCCCGCGCCGGAGCAGCCACCGCACCGGGCGCCGAACGCGGGCTAGGCGCTCCCGTGCGTGTGCGGGGGCGTGCCGACAGCCCCGCGGACGCCCTCAGTTCAGCGCACCGGACAGCTGCCGCAGCAGGTCGCCCGTCGCGTCGGCGGCGAGCAGGGCGGAGAGGGTGCCCAGCAGGAGGACGGCCGCCGCGGCGGGCCACAGCCGTGGCGGCGGGCTGGTCTGCAGGGCCGCGATCCGCCGGGTGACGGCCCGGTCGGTGAAGTGCAGGGCGCAGGCGGTGCGGGCCGGGCCGGCGGTGAGCGCGGCCCGCGCCAGCGCCCTGGCGGTGGTCCGCCGGTCCCCGACCGAGGCCGCGGCCTGCTCGTCGGCCCACCGCTCCACGAGGAAGCCGACGGCCGTACGCACCGGGCCGAGCAGCGGGTCGGCCGCCGCGGCGAGGGTCGCCGCCGTGACCAGCGGCCCGTGCCGGTGGGCGAGATGGGCGCGCTCGTGCGCGAGGAGCACCCGCCGCTCGGCGGGGTCCAGGGCGCCCAGCATCCCCGAGGTGACCAGGATCCGGCCCGGCCGCCCCGGGATCGCGAACGCCCGCGGCACCTCGGAGGCGGCGACGATCAGCTCGGTGTCCGCCGGGTGCCCCGCGCACAGCCGGCGCAGGGCCCGCCGGGTGGAACGCTCGGCGCGCACCGCCCGGTACACCCGCAGGGCGATCGCCACGAGCGCCAGGCAGGCCGCGAGCCCGATCGCCTCCGGCACTGGATCCACCACCCGGTGCCCGTCCTCCCGGGCCTCGCGGATCACCGGTGGCGCGTCCCCGAGCAGTGCCGCGGCCAGCAGGACCAGCGACCAGCTCGTGGCCGCGGCGGTCAGCACGGCCGCCGAGGTCAGCACGCGCGCGGCGAGCGCCGGCGCGACCCACCGGGCGATCAGCGAGCCGACCGCCGACAGCAGCAGCGACAGGAGCAGCGGGCTGTACACGTCGAACTTCATGCGCCGCCTCCGGCGAGGAGTTCGCGCAGCGCCCGCTCCTCCTCGGGGCTCAGCCCGGTCACGAACTGCTGGAGCGCGGCGATCGGGTCGGGGCCCCGGTCCAGGGCCTCGTGCATCGCCTCGGCGGTCAGTTCGGCCGCGTTCTTCGCCGGACGGTAGGCGCCTCGCCGCCCGTCGGCGTCCCGCAGCACCAGACCCTTGTCGTACAGGCGTTTGAGGATGGTGTGCACCGTGTTGTAGGCCAGGGCGCCGTCGATCCCGGCCTGGATCTCCGCCGGGGTCAGCGGCCGCTCGGTGGCCCAGAGAGCCGCCAGTACCTCGCTCTCCAGCTCACCGGCGCTGCGCCGCTCCGCCCTGCCGCGGGACCCTGTGCCAGCCATGCCCCAACCTTACAGCGCGTAGTGCCATCGGCCGGATGGCCCCGTCTGTCCGGCCGGGAGCGGGAATTCGGGGTAGTTTGGCAGTGTTTCCCCCCGGCACCCGCCCCCGCCCTACAGGCTGTAGGGTGACCTGGGGTCCCCGAACGCCCAGGGGGCAGAGGGGTGATGATGGCCAGCGGCGCGCACGCCACACTCGCCGGAATCCGGCGCTCGCGCTCCCCGCGCACGTCCCGTGGCGCCCGCCCGGACCGTCCCCTCGTCCCGCTCGCGGCCGTCGCCGCCGTCTTCACCCTCGCCCAACTCCTCCTCGTCGGCCCCTACATGGGCCTCGGCTGGGACGAGACGGTGTACGTCAGTCAGGTCAGCGCGCACGCTCCCGCCGCCTTCTTCAGCGCGCCCCGTGCCCGGGGCGTCCCCCTGCTCGTCGCGCCCGTCGCCTCCTGGTCGTCCTCCACGGCACTGTTGCGGAGCTGTCTCGCGATCCTTTCCGGTCTCGCCCTGTTCCTGGCCCTGCGCGCCTGGCGCGGCCTGTTCCCGGTGCGGGTCCTCGCCCTCGCCGGCGGCCTCTTCGCCTCCCTGTGGGTGACCCTGTTCTACGGTCCCCAGGCCATGCCCAACTACTGGGTCGCCGTGGGCGCGTCGGCCACCGTCGCCTGCTTCCTGCGGGCCCGCGCGGGCCCCGGGCGTGCCGTGTGGTGGGGCCTGGCGGCGAGTGCCGCGCTCATGGCCCTGATGCGGCCCACGGACGCCGTCTGGACCGTGCTGCCGCTCCTCGCCCTGGGCCTGGTCCGCCGCCACTGGCGGGCCCTCGCGGCCCTGCTCACGGGGCTCGTGGCCGGCGCCGCCGAGTGGGTGATCGAGGCGTACGCCGCCTACGGCGGCCCGCTGCGCCGCCTGTCCGAGGCCTCCGCGATCCAGGGCGGCCTCGGCCGGCACTTCGCCGTCGTCGACCAACTGCGCAGCCTCGGCGGGCGCGCGCTGTGCCGGCCCTGCACGGGCGCTGCGCCCGCCGCGGTGGTCACCGTGTGGTGGTTCGTCCTGCCCGTGCTCGCCGCGCTCGGGCTCGCCGTGGCCGTCCGAGCCCGGCGTACGACGGTGACACTGCTGCCGCTCGCCTGCGCGGCGACGGTGGCCTGCCCCTACCTGTTCCTGATCGACTACGCGGCCCCGCGCTTCCTGCTGCCGGCCTACGCGCTGCTGGCGCTCCCCGTCGCCGACGCGCTGGTGTTCCTGGTCACCGCGCCGCGCGGCCGCCGGCGCCCGGTCGTGGCGACGCTCGTCTGCCTCGGGCTCGGCGCCCACCTCGCGGTGCAACTCGCCGTCCTGGTGCACACGGTGGACGGCGCCACCGCCCAACGCCGCGGCTGGTCCCGCACGGCCGCCGCCCTGCACCGGCTCGGCGTCCGCCCGCCCTGTCTGCTCACCGGAGGCGACGCCATCCCCATCGCGTTCTACACCGGCTGCGCCTCGGCCGCGACCGCCGGGCACAACGCCAACAGCACCGAGGCCGGCCTCGCCCGCACCGCCCGGCGGATCCCGGTCGCGGTGCTGGTGCCCGCCGGTTCCCGGCCACCCGGATACGCCCGCGACTGGCCGGCCGAGCCCTTCGACGGCGGGCGGCTCTACCACACCGTGCCAGGGAGTGGCCGATGACGTCACCGGCGGAAGCGGTCGCCTCCCTCGGCCGGCGCCGCGCCTACTGGCACGCCGGCGTCCTTCTCGCCGTCCTGCTCGGCGGGCTCTACCTGGCCCACCGGCACTGGCCCGCGCTCGAGAGCGGCGCCGGGCGGCTGGCGGGCGCCGACCAGGGCTGGCTGCTGGTCGGCGCCACGGCGGCGCTCGGCACCTGGGCGGCCTCGGCGCTCGCCCAGCAGGGCGCGGTCGTACGACGGCTGCCCGCGCCCCGGCTGGTGGCCGCCCAGTTCGCCGCCTCCGCCGCCAATCACCTGCTGCCCGCCGGGCTCGGCGCGGGCGCGGTGAACCTCAGGTTCCTGATGCGCTGCGGACTGCCCGCCGGCCGCTCGGCCAGCGCCCTCGCCGTCAAGGCCACCGCCGGGGCCGCGGTCCGCATGGCGCTGATCGCGCTGCTCACCCCGGCCTGCCCGGGCCTGCTGCGACTGCCGGAGCCGACCCCGACGGCGGTCGCCGTCGCCCTGGGCGGACTCGTCCTGCTCGCGGCCCTGCCGGCGACACCGTGGTGGGCGCGTTGCCGCCGGGCCCTGTCGGCCGTCCTGGCCGACCTCCGTGCCCTGCACATCTGTCCCGCCCGGGCGGCGGCCCTGTGGGGCGGCTCCCTCGCCTTCGCCGCGCTGCACTCCCTCGTCCTCATCGCCGTCACCCAGGCGATCGAACTGCCGCTGCCCCCACTCCAGGTGGCCCTGCTGTACCTCGCCGCCAGCAGCGCGGCGGCCCTGCTGCCCACCCCCGGGGGCCTCGGCTCCCTGGACGCGGCGCTCGCCCTCGCCCTCACGGTCTCCGGCGCCCCCGGCGCGGCCGCCGCCTCCGCCGTGCTCGGCTACCGGCTGCTGACCGTGTGGCTGCCCCTGCTGCCGGGCCTGCTGGTGCTCGGGGTGCTGGTGCGGCGCAAAGCCCTGTGAAACGCGCGGAGTTTCCCGCGCGCCCGCCGCTGGTAGGACTCGGGTGTCGCATGCCGCACCGGAGGGGGAGAGCCATGTCGGGGAACGACACAGCGGGGCTGCCGAGCGAGGCGTTCTTCACTCCGGGGACGTCGTCCTTCACCGAGTTCCTGGCCGCGCACCGCCCCCGGCTGCTGCCTACCGCGCCCGTGCTGCCCGGCGGCGTACGGGCCGCGGCCGACCGTTTCCCGCACGGCACCACCGTGCTCGCCCTCGTCTACCGCGACGGCGTGCTGATCGCCGGCGACCGCCGGGCCACCATGGGCAACCTCATCGCCCAGCGCGACCTGGAGAAGGTGCACCCCGCCGACGACTTCACGGCGGTGGCCTTCGCCGGCACCGTCGGCCTCGCCGTGGACATGGTGCGGCTCTACCAGGTCGAGCTGACGCACTTCGAGAAGATAGAGGGCACGCAGATGACCCTGGCCGGCAAGGCGACCCGGCTGGCGTCCATGATCCGGCAGAACCTCGCCCAGGCCATGCAGGGCCTCGCCGTCGTCCCGCTGCTCGCCGGGTACGACCTCACCGCACCCGAGGGTGGACGGGGGCGCATCTTCGGCTTCGACGCGGCCGGGGGTCTGTACGAGAAGCACGACTTCTACGCCGAGGGCTCCGGCTCCCCGTACGCCCGGGGCGCCCTGAAGAAGCTGTACCGGCCCGGCCTCACCCGGCGCGAGGCCGCCCTCGCCGCGCTCCAGGCGCTCTACGACGCGGCGGACGACGACTCGGCCACCGGTGGCCCCGACCTGAACCGCCGTATCTTCCCTGTCGTGTGTCTCATCACCGAGGACGGCTTCGAGCGGCTGCCGGAGGCGGAGACCGAGGAACTCAGCCGCGAGATGGTCGGGCAGCGCACCGCCCGCCCGGATGGACCGCACGCCACACCCTGAACCCGCTCGGCGCCGGGTGCTCGGGATGCGTTCGGTCCGCCCCGACGATCCGCACCGCGTCCGGGATGTCCTGGCAGCGGACAGGCGGCCCGCACTACAGGAGCGGCGGCGCTGCTCCTGTAGTGCTGGGAAGGCTCAAGTCAGGCGGTGGCCGATGCCGCGTGCGGTGGCGATCGTCCGCTCGCTGCCCGCGGTGCGCAGCTTGCGACGCAGCCGGGTCAGGTACTGGTCCAGCGTGTTGTCGTTGACCTGCGCCCCCTCCGGCCAGCCGGCGCGCAGCAGGTCGCGGCGGCGCACCAGCTCCCCGCCGGCCGCGGTCAGCGCCGCCAGCAGACGGAACTCCGTCGGGGTGAGATCGATGCGCCTGCCCTGCACGGTGGCGCTGTGCCGGACGGCGTCCAGCACCAGTCCGCCCCCGGCCGCGGACGCGGCCGGCGGCGTGACCCGGCGCAGGGCGGCGCGCAGCCGGGCGGCGAGCTCGGCGAGGTGGAACGGCTTGGGCAGATAGTCGTCACCGCCCGCCGAGAAGCCCGACAGCCGGTCCGTGATCCCCTGCCGCGCGGTCAGGAAGACGACCGGGGCGAGGAAGCCGTTGGCACGCATCGCCTGACAGACGTCCCGGCCGTCGGCGTCGGGCAGGCCGACGTCCAGCACGACGGCGGACACGTCCGGTGTCGCCAGCCGCAGCGCTGTGGCGCCGTCCCCGGCGCACACGGTGTCGAAGTCCTCGTCGTGCAGACCACGGCGCAGCACGTCACGCAGGGCGTGATCGTCCTCGACGATGAGGATCCTGGGGCGCATGTCTCTCCACCGGCCCGTCGGCCGAATCGCTGGGATGGGGTGTGCCCGGCTCCGGGACACGGGGGACGTACCGCTCGGGCAGCCACCGGGCCACCACGCAGACGAAGACACCGAGCCAGCCGACGGCGAACAGCCAGCCGCCCACCACATCGGTGAACCAGTGCACGCCCAGGAACACCCGGGTCAGCCCGACCCCCGCCCCCCACAGCGCGACCAGAGCGCACAGCGCGGTCCGGCCCCGCGGGGCACGCAGGCACAGGGCCAGGATCAGCAGCCCGGCCGTCAGCGCGGCCGTGGTGGTGTGACCGGAGGGGAACGACCAGCCCGAGGCGTGCGTCTGCCAGTCGTACCGCGGCGGCCGGGCCCTGCGGACCAGGTCCATCACGCCGTAGCGCACGGCCTGGCCCGCGCCGAGGCAGACCACGCCGAGCGGCACGGTCACCAGCCGCTCCCGCGCGGTGCGCCCCGCGATCACCCCGGCCAGGACCGCCAGCACGTAGGGGACGACGCCCGTTCCCGTCGCGGTCAGCCCGCGCGCCACCGCCACCGCCACGGGCGGGCGGTGCACGACGGACCAGGACAGCAGACCCTGGTCCAGGTACAGGGGGCCGCCCTGGTCGCTGATCACCACCGCGGTCAGGACCGCGAACGCCAGCCAGGCGCCCAGGGCCACGGTGCCCGCCGGCTCCGCGTCGAGTGCGGGCCTCATCCGGTTCCCGCCGCCGGCAGCGGGCGCGACCACGTCAGCGCCGGCCGCCCGGCCGGGCCCGTCGGCCACCACCGCGGGGCCTTCGTCGCCAAGGAGCCGGCCGGTCCACCGAGCGCCGCCCCCGCGACGACGCCGTACGGACGGCGCACCCCGGCCCGGGCGCCGGGCGCCACCGCGGCGAGCGCGTACGCCGAGGCCACCGCGCCCAGCCGCCGGCAGCCGAAGAACAGGGCGACCGCCGCGAGGAAGGCGGCCGCGGCGTGAGGGCCCGGCAGCGACCGGTGGCCGGACAACGCCACGACCACCGGCACGGCCAGGGACGCCGTCGCCGCGGCCGTCCCGTCCCGGCGGGCCCGCCACCGGCCCTCGACCATCAGTGGCGCGGACAGCGCCGGCCCGCGGGCCGGCCCGAGGAGCCGGCCGGGGGAGCGGTGGGCGAGGCCCACCACGACCGTGGAGAGCGGCGTGTCGAGCGTGGTGCCCGGCACGGCGAGCCTCATCCCCGGGCCTCCTTGGCCGCCTTGCGGGAGCGCAGCACCTCGGCGGCGAGCGGGAGGAGGGACACGACGACGATCAGTGCGATCACCGGCAGCAGGTACCTGTCGATGTTCGGGATCGAGGAGCCCAGCGCGTACCCCGCGAGGGTGAGACCGAGGCTCCACACGAGCCCGCCCACCACCTGCCAGAGGGTGAAGGTCCGGGCGGGGACGCCGAGCGCGCCCGCCATCGGGTTCAGCACCGTGCGCACCACCGGGACGAAGCGGGCCAGCACGATCGCCTTCGCGTGGCCGTACCGCTCCAGCAACTCCTCGGCGCGCTGCGCGCCCTCGCGCAGCTTCGCCGACCGGGTACGGGCCAGCAGCGCGCCGCCCGCCTTCCGGCCGAGCAGGAACCCGCACTGCGAGCCGGCCAGGGCGCCGACGGCCGCCGCGACGAGGAGCGGCCCGAGCGACAGGTGCACCCCGCGGTCCGACCCGCCCGTGCACAGCAGCCCCGCCGTGAACAGCAGGGAGTCTCCGGGCAGGAAGAACCCGATCAGCAGGCCCGTCTCGGCGAAGAGCACCACGCCCACGCCGAGCACGCCGAACGCGGCGAGCAGGGAGTGGGCGTCGAGCACGTTGACCGCGAGCTGCGACGCCAGGTGGGGGGAGGCGGTCATCGCCGTACGCCCTTTCCATCGACTTCCTCGACAAGATCCGACTACACATTTGTAGACGGTCCACCGGTCCGTAGACGAACGGAGAGGGGTGAACGTTCCCGGCCTTTACCTGTCCATTGCCACTTTATGACCGACTGCATACACGGCCGTGGTCATGATGGTCCGCGAAGGTAAGGCATGCCTTCGCTAAGTAGATGGGAGGGCTGCAGGGTATGTGGGACGACGCGTTTCCGAGTTTCCTGATCGGACTGAGGGAGGGACTCGAAGCCGGACTCATCGTCTCCATCCTGGTGGCCACCCTGGTCCGGGCGGAGGCGCGCTCGCGGCTGCCCCAGGTGTGGACCGGCGTGCTCGCCGCCGTCGCCGTGGCGATGAGCTTCGGCGCGGTGCTGACCTTCACCGCCGCGTCCATGCCGCAGACCGCCCAGGAGGCGTTCGGCGGCACCCTCAGCGTGATCGCCGTCGCGTTCGTCACCGCCATGGTGTTCTGGATGCGGCGCTCGGCCCGCAACCTCTCCGGCGAACTGAAGGAGAAGGTGACCGGGGCCCTCGCCATGGGCTCCGGTGTGCTGATCCTGACCTCCTTCCTCGCGGTCGGCCGTGAGGGTCTGGAGACCGCCCTCTTCCTGTGGACCACCGCGCGGGCGGCCGGCGAGTCGGCCGGACCGCTGACCGGCGCCGGCATCGGCCTGGTCCTCGCGGCCGGCCTGTGCTGGGGCCTGTACCGCCGGGTCCTGAAGATCAACCTGACCAAGTTCTTCACCGCCACCGGTGCCGTCCTGATCGTCATCGCCGCCGGCGTCCTCGGCTACGGCCTGCGCGACCTCCAGGAGGGCGGCGTACTGCCCGGCAGGACCGCCTACGCGGTCGACCTCGCGAGCAGCGTCGACGCCGGCTCCTGGTACAGCACCCTGGTCCAGGGCGTCTTCAACCTCACCCCGACCATGACCTGGCTCCAGGTGGTGGCCTACGCCGGCTACCTGGCCGTCGTGATGACCCTGTTCGTCCGCGGCGTGCGCGCCACCGGCCCGAAGCAGGCCGGGGAACGCCCCGCGCGGGAGCCGGAGGCCGTCCGGCCCGAGCGGCGCCGGCCGGTGTGGGTGGTGCCCGCCGCCGTGGTCGCCGTACCCGCGGTGATCGCCGGACTCGTCGTCGCCCTCTCCCGGCCCAAGCCCGCCGGCGACCAGACGGTCGCCGTCTCCGAGACCGAGTGCGGCAAGGGCTTCACCGCGCCCAAGCCCGGCCGGCAGACCTTCCAGATGCGCAACACCGGCGGCAAGACCTCCGAGGTGTACCTCATCGACCCGTCCACCAGCGCGGTCTACGGCGAGATCGAGGGACTGGCCCCCGGCACCACCCGCGACCTCGTCGCCACCGTCGCCGGCGGCACCTACGCCTGGCGCTGCGTCCCCACCGGCGGCAGGGTCGTCACCTCCAAGCCGGTGACCGTCAGCGGTGGCGGCGCGGCCAAGCCGGTCGTCCCCGTGTCCGAACAGGACCTCGCCGCACCCCTGAAGGCGTACAAGACCTACGTCGGCCAGGGCCTGGCCACCCTGGTCGGCCAGACCCGCACCCTCGCCGACGACATCCGGGGCAACCACCTGGACAAGGCCCGCACCGACTGGCTCACGGCCCACCGCACCTACTCCTCGCTCGGCGCCGCCTACGGCACCTTCGAGGACTTCGACAAGAGGATCAACGGCCGCGCGGACGGGCTGCCCAACGGCGTCCAGGACCAGGGCTTCACGGGCTTCCACCGCATCGAGTACGGCCTGTGGCACGGCCAGTCCGCCAAGGAGCTGACGGGCCCCGCCCAGCAGCTCGCCACCGATGCCGCTGGACTGCGGAAGGCCTTCCCGGGCCAGGACTTCGACCCCGGCGACCTGCCGCTGCGCGCCCACGAGATCCTGGAGAACACCCTCCAGTTCGAGCTCACCGGCGACACCGACGAGGGCAGCGGCACCAATCTCGCCACCGCCGACGCCAACCTCGCCGGCACCCGCGAGCTGCTCACCGTCCTCAAGCCGCTACTCACCGCCCGCGCGCCCCAGGTGCTCCCGGCGGTCGACGCGGGCGTCGGCCGCCTGCAGAACCTCCTGGACGCCGCCCACCACGGCACCGACTGGACCCCCGTCGACAAGCTCGCCGCCGCCGACAAGCAGCGCCTGGACGGCGCCACCGGGCAGCTGCTGGAAGACCTCGCCCCGATCCCGGACCTGCTCGAGATCCGGAAGTCCGCCTGATGACCGAAGCCTGCCCGGTGACGTCCGCGCACCCGCACCCCGAAGGGAACCCTGCGATGTCCACTGCCGAACCGTCGACCTGCCCCGTCGGCCCCGCCCGCCGCTCCTTCGTGCGGACCGCCCTGGGTGCCGGTGCCGCCGGAGCGGTCCTGGCCGGCGGCGGCTTCGCCCTCGGCGAGAGCGGTGGCACCGCCGAGGCCCAGCCGGCGAACGCCGACGGCACCGCGAAGGTCCCCTTCCACGGCGCCCACCAGGCCGGCATCGTCACCCCGGCACCGGCCGCCGCCACCTTCGTCTCGCTGGACGTGATAGCCGACGACCGCAAGGGCCTCACCGACCTGCTGAAGACCATCACCGAGCGGGCCCGGTTCCTCACCTCGGGCGGGGCCCCCACCGACCTGGGCGTCGGCGCGCCGCCCTCCGACAACGGCATCCTCGGCCCCGAGGTCCCCTCGGACGGCCTCACCGTCACCGTCGGCGTCGGCGCCTCCCTGTTCGACGACCGCTACGGCCTCGCCAAGGCCAGGCCGGCCAGGCTGACCCCGATGCGGACCTTCCCCAACGACAACCTGAACGCGGCCGAGTGCCACGGCGACCTGTCCCTGCAGATCTGCGCCCAGAGCCAGGACACGGTGCTGCACGCGCTGCGCGACATCGCCCGGCACACCCGCGGCGCCATGCAGATCAAGTGGCGCATCGACGGCTTCCAGAACGCGCCGCGCCCCAGCGGTGCCCAGCGCAACCTGCTCGGCTTCAAGGACGGCATAGCCAACCCGGACGTCACCTCCGCGCGCGAGACCCGCAAGCTGATCTGGGTCGGCGACGGCCAGGGCGAGCCGGCCTGGACCGCGGGCGGCAGCTACCAGGTGATCCGGATCATCCGGATGCTGGTGGAGTTCTGGGACCGGGTCTCGCTCACCGAGCAGGAGAAGATGTTCGGCCGCCGCAAGGACACCGGCGCCCCGCTCGACGGCGCCAAGGAGACCGACATCCCCCAGTACGCCAAGGACCCGCACGGCACCGCGATCCCGCTCGACGCACACATCCGCCTCGCCAACCCGCGCAAGGCCTCGACCGACGGCTCCCGCATCCTGCGCCGCGGCTACAACTACGACCGCGGCGTGGACAACGTCGGCAACCTCGACATGGGCCTGGTGTTCTGCTGCTACAACCAGGACGTCAAGCGCCAGTTCGAGGCGGTGCAGACCCGGCTGATCGACGAGCCCCTGGTCGACTACATCTCCCCGACGGGCGGCGGCTACTTCTTCGCCCTGCCCGGTGTCCGGGACGCCAAGGACTGGCTGGGCCGGGGCATGCTCTCCGCCTGACGGCACCCGCCCCGTTCCGGACGACGACGGTAGGCCTTTCCCTCCTCATGGGAAAGGCCTGCCGTCGCCTTTACCGAACAGCTACTGCACATGATTTGCAAGTACGGGAGGATGGCACCAGGCTGTGCTGGACAGCCGTCCCCGTACCACCGAAGGATGACCCACCCGATGACGGCCGCCCCCGGTTCCGCTCCGTCCCTCCCCGCCCAGGCCGACGCCAAGCGCTCGGCCTGGCATCGTGTCCGGAGCTCCATGACGCGGCAGGAGTGGACCAGGGTCGGTGGCATGGCGGCCTTCGTACTCGCCCTGCACGTCATCGGATGGGGCACCCTCGTGGGCCTCATCGCGCCGCAGCACTTCAGCGTCGGCAAGGAGCCCTTCGGCATCGGCATCGGCGTCACCGCCTACACCCTGGGCATGCGGCACGCCTTCGACGCCGACCACATCGCGGCGATCGACAACACCACCCGCAAGCTGATGGGCGAGGGACAGCGCCCGCTCTCGGTCGGCTTCTGGTTCTCCCTCGGCCACTCCAGCATCGTCTTCGGCCTCTCCCTGCTGCTCTCGCTCGGCATGAGGACCCTCGCCGGACCGGTCCAGGACGACAACTCGCACCTGCACGAGGTGACCGGCCTGATTGGTACGACCGTCTCCGGCACCTTCCTGTACCTGATCGCCGGCATCAACCTCGTCATCCTCGCCGGCATCTGGAAGGTCTTCCGGCAGATGCGCTCGGGCGCCTACGACGAGGCAGCCCTGGAGACGCAGCTGAACAACCGCGGCTTCATGAACCGCTTCCTCGGCCGGGTCACCGGCTCGATCCGCAAGCCCTGGCAGATGTACCCGCTCGGCCTGCTGTTCGGCCTCGGCTTCGACACGGCCACCGAGATCGCCCTGCTGGTCCTCGCCGGCTCCGGCGCCGCCTCCGGCCTGCCCTGGTACGCCATCCTGTGCCTGCCGGTCCTGTTCGCCGCGGGCATGTCGCTCCTCGACACCATCGACGGCTCGTTCATGAACTTCGCCTACGAGTGGGCGTTCTCCAAGCCCGTCCGCAAGGTCTACTACAACCTCACCATCACCGGTCTGTCCGTGGCCGTCGCCCTCATCATCGGCACCGTGGAACTCCTCGGCCTGCTCGCCGACAGGATGGACCTGCACGGCGTCTTCTGGGACTGGGTCTCGGGCCTCGACCTCAACACCGTCGGCTTCGTCATCGTCGGCCTGTTCTTCGCCACCTGGGCGATCGCCCTGCTGGTGTGGAAGGCGGGCCGTATCGAGGAGAAGTGGACCGAGGGCCTGGCGCCGGCGGAGCAGTCGGGGTCCTGACGGGGTTAGCCGCCCGCTTCCGGGAAACGCGGTCCGGGACCGCCCGCGAGCCCACAGGGAGGCCAGCATGAGCGACCAGCAGTCCGAGCAGACCCCGATGGCGGACGACGCCTACCAGCCCACCGGGACCAACGAGGAACAGGAGGACGCCGGACCCCTGGACCTCCAGGACGCGGTCGACGAGCGCACCTACGACGACGTCCTCGACGAGGGCTACTCCCCGCCCGAACGCCCCCTCGCCGTCGACAAGCAGGGCACCACCGCGGCCGAGCAGCACGCGGGGGAGACCCTGGACGAACGTCTCGCCCAGGAGGTCCCGGACGCCCAGCCGGCGGCGGGCGACGGGATCGGCGACCTCCCGGGCGGCGAGGGCGAGTCGGTCGACCCTGAGGCGGGCGAATCCCGCGCGGGCCGTCTGGTCGCCCCGGACGAGGGCGCGCACACCGACACCAGCAAGGAGGAGATCGCGCGGGACGTGGGCGTGGACGGGGGTGCGGCGGGCGCGGAAGAGGCAGCCGTGCACGTGGTCGAGGAGGAGACCTGAGCGGGACGGTCCCACCCGGGGGCGCGGGGCTGCGTCGCGGTGCGGCCCCGCCGCGTGGGCGCGAGAGACCACGGACCACCCGCACTCGGCGCCGCAACGGCAACCCCGACGGCGCTACCCCAACCGGTCGACCTGGCGGAGCCGGTTCGTCGCGTCCAGCGCAGCGACCTTGTACGACTCCGCCAGCGTCGGGTAGTTGAACACCGCGTCGACCAGATAGTCGACCGTCCCCCCGCACCCCATCACCGACTGACCGATGTGGATCAACTCCGTCGCGCCGGACCCGAAGCAGTGCACCCCGAGGAGCGTCCGGTCCACGGGCGAGACCAGCAGCTTCAGCATGCCGTGCGAGTCCCCGATGATCTGCCCGCGGGCCAGCTCCCGGTACCGGGCCACGCCCACCTCGAACGGCACCCGGTCCTCGGTCAGCTGGTCCTCGGTCCGGCCGACGAAGCTGATCTCCGGGATGGTGTAGATCCCGATCGGCTGCAGATGGTGCATGCGCCCCACCGGCTCGCCGCACGCGTGGTACGCGGCGGCACGGCCCTGTTCCATCGAGGTCGCCGCGAGCGCCGGGAAGCCGATGACGTCACCGACGGCGTAGATGTGCGGCACCTCGGTGCGGTAGTTCTCGTCCACCTTGATCCGGCCCCGCGCGTCCGCCGCCAAACCCGCCTTGTCCAGGTCGAGTTCGTCGGTGAGGCCCTGCCGGCCCGCCGAGTACATCACGGTGTCCGCGGGGATCTTCTTGCCGCTCTCCAGCACGGTCAGCGTGCCCCGCGGATGGCGTTCGACGGCTGCGACGGTCTCGCCGAACCGGAACGTGACGGCCAGGTCCCGCAGGTGGTACTTGAGCGACTCCACGATCTCCACGTCGCACAGGTCCAGCATGACGGGGCGCTTCTCCACCACGGTCACCTTGCTGCCGAGTGCGGCGAACATGGAGGCGTACTCCATGCCGATCACGCCGGCCCCCACGATCACCATGGACCGCGGCACCCGCTCCAGCGAGAGCACGTTGTCCGAGTCCATGATCGTCCGCCCGTCGAACTCGACCGTGCCGGGGCGGGCCGGCCTGGTGCCGGTGGCGATGACGACGTGCCCGGCGCTCAGGAGCCGTTCACGCCCGGAGATCTCGGACAGCGCGACGGTGTGCGGGTCGGCGAAGCGGGCCGTACCGGTGTACACGGTCACCTGGTTGCGGGTGAGCTGGCTGCGGACGACGTCCACCTCGCGGCCGACCACGTGCCGGGTGCGCGCGGTCAGGTCGGCGACGGTGATGTCCTCCTTCAGCCGGTAGCTCTGCCCGTACAGGTCGCGCTGGGTGAGACCCGTCAGGTACAGCACGGCCTCGCGCAGGGTCTTGGAGGGGATGGTCCCGGTGTGCAGGGAGACCCCGCCGAGCATGTCGGGGCGGTCGACGACGGCGACCCGGCGGCCCAGCTTGGCCGCGGCGATGGCGGCCTTCTGACCGCCGGGTCCGGATCCGATGACGAGCATGTCGAAGTCGGGCACCCTCGGGAGTCTGTCAGCCCTCCGGCCCGCTCCGGAAGGGATCGCCACCGGGGAAATCCCCCGAGCGCCACGGCAGTTCCCCGCTTCGGCATGGCTCCACTGACCCCGTTGAAACCGGAGCCCCTGATTTCCCCGGACCGCCCTACGGCATCAGCCGTTCGATGGCTGTCGGACCCTCCTTCTCCATCTTGCGGCGTGCCCAGTCGAGGTTCTGGGGGGTGACGTCCCTGCCCGCCGCCAGCACCAGGTCCTCCGGGGTGACATCCCTGGAGGGAGCGGAGTGGAGCAGGGCGTCCGGGGTGCAGTGGTCGTCGGACGACCGGGACTCGTCGGGTGTGGTAGACGACATGATGCCTCCTCCTCGGTCCGGATGACCGCATCCGTGCCGGTGCCGCCGAACGGGGCACACTCTCACCATTCCCCGCAGCGCCTTCCCACGCCACCGGAGAGCACACACTCCTAAGCTGGAAAACATCCCGCCCCGCTCACCGGGAGGCCGCCGATGGCCGAGACCCCGTTTCCCGAGGACGTCCGTCCCGGCCCTCGCTACCTGCCGATCGCCGAGCACGGGCTCATCGGAGATCTGCGCAGTGTCGCCCTGGTCGGCACGAACGGCACCATCGACTGGTACTGCTGTCCGTCCTTCGACGCCCCCAGCGTCTTCGCGGCCATCCTCGACGCCGAGCGCGGCGGCCGCTTCGAGCTGGCCGCCGCCGTACCCGCGCGTACCAAGCAGTTCTACTTCCCCGACACCAACGTCCTGATCACCCGGTTCTTCACCGAGGACGGCGTCGGCGAGGTGCAGGACTTCATGCCCGTCACCTCGGACGGCGTGGGCGAGGCGGGCCGGCACCGGCTGATCCGGCGCGTGGTCTGCGTCCGCGGCACCGTCCCGTTCCGGGTGCTGGTGGCCCCCCGCTTCGGCTACGGCGCCCTGTCGCACACCCTGCGCACGGTGGACGGCGTCGTGGTCTTCGACTCCGTCGCGCAGGCGGTGGCCCTGACCTCCACGGTCGTTCTCGAGTGCGACGAACGGGACGCGCGCGCCGACTTCAAGCTCGGCGAGGGCGAGACGGCCGTGTTCGCCCTCGACCAGGTCGGCGACGACGTGGCCCCCCGCTGCTGCCCGCACGCCGAGGCCGAGCACGAGTTCAACGCCACGGTCACCTACTGGCGGCGCTGGCTGCACCAGTCCCGCTACCGGGGCCGCTGGCGCGAGATGGTGCACCGCTCCGCGCTCACCCTGAAACTGCTCACCTACGCCCCCACCGGCGCCATCGTCGCCGCCCCCACCACCAGCCTGCCCGAGCAGCTCGGCGGCGAGCGCAACTGGGACTACCGGTATGTGTGGGTGCGTGACGCGGCGTTCGCCGTGTACGCGCTGCTGCGGCTCGGCTTCGCCGGCGAGGCGGAGGCGTTCATGCGCTTCCTGACCACGCACGTCAGCCCTTGTGAGACGGCCGACGCCGTCCCGCCGCTCCAGATCATGTACGGCATCGACGGCCGCAGCGAGCTGCCCGAGCGGGTGCTGCCGCATCTGGAGGGCCATCTGGGCTCCGCCCCGGTCCGGGTCGGCAACGCCGCCGCCGACCAGCTCCAGCTGGACATCTACGGCGCCCTGATCGACTCGATCTACCTGTACGACAAATGGGCCCAGCCGATCTCCAGCGGCCAGTGGGACGACGTGTGCAAGCTGGTCACCTGGGTGTGCGCGCACTGGGACCAGCCCGACGAGGGCGTGTGGGAGACCCGCGGCGGCCGCAGGAACTTCACCTACTCGCGGCTGATGTGCTGGGTCGCCATCGAACGGGCGATCCGCCTCGCCAACCGGCGTGGACTGCCCGCCGACCTGCCCCGCTGGCTACAGGCCCGCGACACGATCTACCGGCGGATCATGGACCGTGGCTGGAGCGAGCAGCGCGGCGCCTTCGTGCAGTACGACGGCGGCGACGTGCTGGACGCCTCGCTGCTGATGATGCCGCTCGCCAAGTTCGTCGCCCCCACCGACCCCAAGTGGCTGTCCACCCTGGACGCCCTCACCGAGGACCTCGTCTCCGACTCCCTCGTCTACCGCTACGACCCGCAGGCCAGCCCCGACGGGCTGCGCGGCGACGAGGGCACCTTCTCGATCTGCTCCTTCTGGTACGTCGAGGCCCTGGTGCGGGCGGGCCGGCTCGACGAGGCCCGGCTGGCCTTCGAGAAGATGCTCACCTACGCCAACCACCTCGGCCTGTACGCGGAGGAGATCGGCCGGACCGGCGAACAGCAGGGCAACTTCCCGCAGGCGTTCACCCATCTGGCCCTGATCAGCGCCGCCTTCAATCTCGACCGGGCGCTCGGCTGACCGAGAGGGCGGTGTGTCCGCAGGTCGTACGGGTACCCGGGAGTCTCCGGAAGGAGAACGACGCAGGGTCGACAGAAGGAGGAGACCCCGTATGACCAGCACCAGCGAGACCGGTGGCGTCACTGGCACGCGCGACAAGAACTACGACCTCATCTGGTATGTCGAGGCGTGTCTGGACAACGCCTTGCGCCTGGAGACGTACATCCAGGACGCCGAACGCGACCACGACAACGCGCTCGTGGACCTGTTCCACAAGGCCCAGGCCGACAGCCGCAAGGGCGCCGAGATGGGCAAGCAACTGCTGCGCGAGCGGCTGAGCGCCTGACCGCCTGTTCCGCTCAGGCGAACCGGGAACTCGGGACGGGTCCGGCGGACCGCACACGCGGCCCGCCGGACCCTCGTCGTGTCCCGGACCTGCCCCGCACCCTCACCGGCCTTGCGGAGCTCAGGGGCCTTCGGATGGCGGCAGCGGCTGTTCCGCCCAGATGACCTTGCCGTGGGGGGTGTAGCGGGTGCCCCAGCGTTCGGCGAGCTGTGCGACCAGGAACAGGCCCCGGCCGCCCTCGTCGGTGCTCGCCGCGTACCGCAGATGCGGCGAGGTCGTGCTGCTGTCCGAGACTTCGCAGATCAGCGTGCGGTCGCGCAGCAGCCGTACGGCGATCGGGCCGCGCCCGTGACGGATGGCGTTGGTGACCAGCTCGCTGAGGATCAGCTCCGTCGTGAACGCCAGCTCCTCCAGGTCCCAGTCGGCGAGCCGCCGGGTCACGGAGGAACGCACCTGCGACACCGCCGCGGGGTCGGTCGGAACCTGCCACTCGGCGACCCGGTCGGGGCCCAGCACCCTCGTGCGGGCGACGATCAGCGCGACATCGTCGCTCGGCCGGGCCGGCAGCCGGTCCAGCACCGCCCGGCAGGTCTCCTCCGGCGAGGCGCCCGGCGTGCCGAGCAGGGCGTCGCTCAGCAGGGCGAGACCCTCGTCGATGTCCCGCTCGCGGTCCTCCACCAGCCCGTCGGTGTACAGCACCAGCCGGCTGCCCTCCGCCAGCTCCAGCTCCGCCGTCTCGAACGGCAGCCCGCCCAGCCCCAGCGGCGGTCCCGCGGGCACCTCCGGGAACCCCACCCGGCCGTTGGGGTGCACCAGCGCGGGCGGCGGATGGCCCGCCCGGGCCACGCTGCACCGCCGCTGGACCGGGTCGTACACCGCGTACAGACACGTCGCGCCGGTGATCGCCGCGGAGCCGTCCGCGGCGGTCTCGTCCTGGTCGATCCGGCCCACCAACTCGTCCAGCAGGCCGAGCAGTTCGTCCGGCGGCAGGTCCAGGGAGGAGAAGTTATGCACCGCCGTGCGCAGCCGGCCCATGGTGGCCGCCGCGTGCAGCCCGTGTCCCACCACGTCCCCCACCACCAGCGCCACCCGGGCGCCGGACAGCGGCAGGACGTCGAACCAGTCGCCGCCCACACCCGCCTGCGCCGGCAGATAGCGGTAGGCGATGTCCAGCGCGCCCTGCTCGGGCAGCGAGCGCGGCAGCAGACTGCGCTGCAGGGTGACCGCCATGCTGTGTTCGCGCGTGTACCGGCGGGCGTTGTCGATGGACACCGCCGCCCGCGCGACCAGTTCCTCGGCGAGGGCCAGCTCCTCGGCGTCGAACGGCTGCGGCTTCTCAGCGCGCCAGAAGTTCGCCACGCCCAGCACCAGACTGCCCGCCCGCAGCGGCACGGTGATCAGCGAGTGGATGCCGTACTCCAGCACCTGCCCGGTGCGCTCCGGGTTCTGGGCGCGCCAGCCGGGGGCGTCGTTCAGCCGCGGCTCCAGGACCGACTGCCCGGTGGTCAGGCTGCGCGCCTGGGGCGAGGTGGCCACCCACCTGATCCGCTCGCCGACCGGGTACAGCGGCGAGTCCTTGCGGATACCGGCGCAGGCGGCGCGGCGCAGCGCGGTGCCCGGCTTGGGCTCCTCCCCGTGCAGCACCGCGTCGAACAGGTCCACGGTCGCGAAGTCCGCGAACCGGGGCACCGCCAGCTCGGCCAGCTCCTCCGCGGTACGGCTCACGTCCAGGCTGGTGCCGATGCCCACCCCGGCGTCGTACAGCATGTTCAGCCGCTCGCGCGCCTCCTCCGCACGGCCGGACAGGGCGCGCAGCTCGGTGGAGTCGCGCAGCGTGGTGACGCTGCCGGCCGGGCCGCCGCGCAGATCGGTGGGGCGCTGGTTGATCGCCAGCAGCCGGTCCTTGACCAGGCGCACCTCGTCCGTCACCGCCCGGCCCGAGGCCAGCAGCGCCGCCGTCTCGTCGTCCAGGCCCAGCTCCAGCACATTGCGCCGCTCGGCGTCCTCGGGCAGGTCCAGCAGCCGGTGCGCCTCGTCGTTGGCGAGCAGCAGTCGGCCGTCGCCGCCGACGATCACGACGCCCTCGCGCACCGCGTGCAGCACCGCGTCGTGGTGCTCGTACATCCGGGTCATCTCGTACGGACCAAGGCCCCGCGTCTGCCGCAGCAGCCGTCTGCTGACCAGGGCCGTGCCCCCGAGGGCCAGTGCGAGCGCCGCCGCTGCCGCCCCGAGCAGCAGGGGCAGCGTCTGCTGGGCGGCCCCGCCGACGTGCGCGGTGGTGATCCCGGCCGACACCAGGCCCACCACCTTGCCCGCGGAGTCCTTCACCGGCACCACGACCTGCACCAGCGGTCCTATCGTGCCGGTGACGTGCTCGGTGACCGTGCCCCCGGCCACCGCCGGGCCGATCGTGCCGACGAACTTCTTGCCGATGCGGTCGGGTTTGGGGTGCGTGTAGCGGATGCCGTCGGTGTTCATCACGACGACGAAGTCCACGCCGGTGGCCTTGCGGACCGCCTCCGCACGGGGCTGCAGTACGGCGGTGGGGTCCGGGCTGCGCAGCGCGGCGGCCGTGCCGGGCGCGTTCGCGAAGGACTCGGCGACGGCGAGGGAACGGTTCTGGGCCTCCCGGTCGATGTCGTGCCGTACCTGGAGGACCTGCGCCACCACCGCCGAGACGACCAGCAGCAGCACGATCACCACCTGGAGCAGGAACACCTGTCCGGCGACGCTGCGTCCGGTCACCGCCGACCGCAGCATCCCGGGTCTGCCGCCGTTCCCGCCCGGGGCCTGCGGCGGCCGGCCCTGCGCAGGGCGCGGGTGCCCCAAGGGACGGGTCGGCCGAGTCGCAGGCCGGCCGGGCAGTCGCACCATGTGCCCATGTCTACACTGCCGGGCCCCGTCCGGCGAGACCGTGTGCGGCGGTGCCGCGCGTCGATCGGCGCGGCGGGGCCCGGTCACCGGTGGGGTACGGCGGTCGAGCGACGCGCGGCGAGCAGCAGCGCCACGTCGTCGGGACGGTCGGTGGCGTGCCGGGCGGCGGCCGTGAGCCGGTCCGCGACCCCGCCCAGCGACCGCCCGCCCCGGCGTCGGGCCGCGGCGGCCCCCGCCCTGGCCAGCGCCAGCCGCAACGCCGTGATGCCCTCGTCGATGTCCGTGCCCGGGTGCTCCACCAGACCGTCCGTGTACAGGGCGAGGATCGCGTCCGGCTCCAGCAGCAGCTCGGCCACCGGGTACCGGGCGTGCGGATCCACCCCGAGGACGACACCGCCCGGAACGTCGAGCAGCCGGGTCCGCCCGTCGGCGCGGCGCAGCAGCGGCGGGGGATGCCCCGCCCGGGCGATCCGGGCCAGGCCGGTCGCCGGGTCCAGCCGCAGGTAGCAGCAGCTGGCAAACTGGCCGGGGTCGAGGTCGATGAGCAGGCGGTTGGTGCCGCTCAGCACCTCGTCCGGCGGCCGGTCACCCACCGCGAACGCGCGCACCGCACTGCGCAGCTGCCCCATGGTGGCCGCCGCCTGCACCCCGTGCCCCTGCACGTCACCGATCACCAGCGCGAGTCCGTCGCCCGCCTCGACCACGTCGTACCAGTCGCCACCGACGTCCATGCCCTGGGTTCCCGGCAGATACCGGCCCGCGGTCTCCACCTGCGGATGCGCCGACAGCCGGTGGGGCAGCAGCGCCTGCTGCAGGCCGCGGGCGAGGGCGGCCTCGCTGTCGTAGCGCTGGGCCCGCTCCATGGCGTGCGCGATCAGCCCGGCGAGCGCGGTGAGGACCGCGGTCTCCTCGGTGCTGAAGCGACGCGAGTCCTCAAAGCCGAGGATGCACGAGCCGACCGGCCGGCCGGAGGCGATCAGCGGCAGGAAGGCCCGGGCGCCCTCGTGGGCGTCCAGCGGAATGCCGGGGTAGGAGGCCGCCAGCTGCTGCATCGACTCGAAGAACAGCGGCCGGCCCGTGGTCAGGCACTCCACACCCGGCACCCGGGCGTCCAGGCCGATGCCCTCGAACCTGGCGAGGAACCCCTGGGGGAAGCCGGACTCCCAGGCGAGATACAGATGCCGCTCCTGGAGCAGATAGATGGCGAGGCGCCGGCCGCCGAACGCGGGCAGCAACTCCTGCATGACCACCGCCGACACCTGCCGGGCGGTCACCGCGTCGGTCAGCGCGATCGCCAGGGCGATCGGCCGGTACAGCGGCGCCATCGAGGGGCCGGCCGCCGTGTCCTCCGGAACGTGCTCCTCCAGCAGCGACTCGACCGGCGTGTCCACCCGGCTGGCCGGCACCAGTGTGCAGGTCAGCAGGTCCTCACCGGGGTGCAGCGACATGGCGAGCCAGTCCCCCGCACCGGGCTCGGAGCGCTCGTCGGCCGGCCGCCGCACATGGAAGCGCACCGGATCCGCGGCCAGCAGCGCGCCGCGCAGATGGTCGTCGTACGGCGGGCCGGCCAGCCACGGCATCGCCTCCCACAGCGGACGCCCGAGCAGCCACCCCCGGTCCCGGCCGGCGAGCCGGGCCGCGGCCTGGTTCACGTAGACGATCAGGCCCAGCCGGTCCAGGCAGAACACGCCCTGGGGCAGCAGGTCGGCCGCGCCGTCCGCGGCGGCCGGGCCGAGGCCGAACACCACTCCGCCGACCCGCTCCGCACCCCCGTCCACGGCGTCCGGCCACAGGTCCAGCAGCAGCGCGGTGCCGTCCCGCGCCCGCAGGCCGAGCGGTGCCGCCGGCGGCTTCCCGGCCGCGGTGTCGCGCAGCGCGGACAGCACCCGGTGTGCGTCGTGCGGGGCCAGGGCGCTGGCGAGGGCCGTGTCGGAATCCTCCAGGTCGGCGGAGCTCAGCCCGAGAAGGTCGCACAACCGGTCGTCCGCGCGCACCGCGCGGCTCACGGGGTCCCAGCCGAACCGCGCCACCGACGCCTGCACGGGCCGGCTCGTGGGCGGCGGCACGCACAGCGGCTCGCCGTCCCAGACGACCGCGCTCGCGTCCCCGTCGGCGAGTCCGATCAGCTCGGCGCCGAGTCCTTCGGCCAGCCGGGCGAGCAGCTCCCGGTCCAGCGGCTCGTCGACGGTGTCCGCCACCGCCGGGCGCAGCACGGTCAGCACGCCCAGTGGCTCGCTCGCGCCCGGCACCGGCACGTGCACCGACCCGAACGGGAAGGGCAGGCCCGCCGCGAACTGCGGATACCGGCGCACCGTCTCGGCGGCGTTCGCCAGCACCACCTGCACGCCGAGACGGTAGGCGTCGGCGACGGGGAAGGGCCGGCCGACGTGCAGCCGCCACCAGGGCCGGAACAGCGGACCGGGCAGCCCCGCGAGCACCGCCAGGCGCAGCAGCCCGGGGGTGCCTGAGCGCAGATACACACCGGCGACCCGGCCGCCGGCCGCACCGAGCGCGCCGGTCGAGGTGTCCGCCAGCAGCGCGGCCAGCCGGGCCCGCGTACGGACCACCTGCTCGCCACCGCTCCCGGCCATCGCCCTTACCTCGTCCCGTGCGCCTCAGGGTGGATGACACAGCAAGAATGCGCCAGAAAGGCAGTGCGACGCACCTGGGCGGGACGGGAAACCGCGAGAGAGCCGCGGGACGGGGGAGGAAGGGCGTCCCGAGGACGGGCGTCCCGCCGCGGGCCCGCCGACGTACTGCTGGGGTCGCCTGCCCGGTCGGGTGGTGGGGGTGTCGCGCTGCCGGGCCGTCGACGTGCCGCCGGGCGGTCCCGCTCGTCCGGGTGGCGCGGGCCCGGCTTGTCACTGTCACCGCGGGCTCGCCACCCGGCGGTGCCTCGCACTGCCCCGCCCCTCTCGCCCTGGAACCCGGCACCGGCGGCGCTGCTCGGCCGTCCCGGCGGTCTTCTGCACGACCGTACGGCCCGCATGTCCAGCGAACGCGGCCG
>NZ_JBEZMO010000022.1:0-75620 GCF_040652655.1 Streptomyces sp. NPDC048191 | reverse complement strand
GGCGGGCGAGTCGGCCAGGTCGGACCCCGGCACCGGCGGCCCGTCCTGGAACGCGAGCCGGCCCGGGTGACGGGCCTTCAGTGACAGGGCCTCCCCGCCCCTCTCGCCCTGGGACCCGGCACCGGCGGCGCTGCTCGGCCGTCCCGGCGGTCTTCTGCACGACCGTACGGCCCGCACGTCCAGCGAACGCGGCCGGGCGGGCGAGTCGGCCAGGTCGGACCCCGGCACCGGCGGCCCGTCCTGGAACGCGAGCCGGCCCGGGTGACGGGCCTTCAGTGACAGGGCCTCCCGCTGTGCCGCGGCGACGACGATCCGCTCGGCACCGCGCGGGAACGCGCAGGCGGCCACCGTGAACGCGCGCATGACGTCGACGGCCACGGCCACGTCGGGAGCGGTCCGCGTGCCGGTCCTACCGGTGAACCCGGTCCGCGTCGCTCCATGACGGGGCCCGCGGCGGCCGTTCAGCGCTCCGCCGGATCCGGCGGCAGCGGCCGGGCGGCGCGCAGGCTGCGCAGCGCGAGCAGCAGCACGGCGATGTCGTCCAGGTAGACGGGGTCGGGCAGCAGGTCGGTAGGCAGGAGCAGATAGGCGACCGCGCCCCAGAACACCCAGCGCGAACCGGTCGGCAGCCCGGCCCGCAGCAGCGTGCGCCGTACGCGCACCAGCCGCACCAGGAGCCCGAGGGCCACCGCGAGCAGCCCCGCCGCGACGACGGCGCCGATCACCAGCAGGGTGGTGGCATCCATCCGGGCTCCCTCCGTGCTCCCAACGGGACCGTTACGACGACGGGTCCGTGCCGTCGGCCGCCTCCGGACCGCCGTTCTCCGCCGCGGAACCGGCGGACGACGACGTGTCAGATGCGTCGTCGGCCGAGGTCTCGGGCGGGTCCTGCGGCGCCGGCGGCCGCTGCCCCTTGGCCGTGAGCTTCAGCCGTTCGAACGTCCGGGTCAACTGCTGCAGCGCACCCGGCGTCCGGGACGCGGGCCGCTGCTGCGGCACAGCGGGCGCCGGGGGGACGTCGCGGTACGCGGCGAGGGCCTCCAGGGCCTGCTCGGCGGCCTGCTGGTACAGGTCCCGGGACTTGGTCATCGCCTCCAGCGCCTCGGCGTACACGTCCACCCGCCGCCGCTCGCGGTCCAGCTCCTCCTGGAGGGTCATCAGGGTCCAGTTCTCGCGCAGGTCGGTCAGCGCCTCCCCGGCCCCCTGCGGCAGCGGCCAGGGCAGGGTGACGAAGTGCCGCAGGGCCGCGACGAGTTCGGCGGGTTCGGTACCGTCCAGGAAGACGCTGCGCACGCTGTGCTCCCGGCCGTCGAAAGCCTCCGGAGCGGGGTCCGGCGGCAGCAGCACCGCGCCCCCGCGCGGTACCTCGACGCCGAGGGCCTTCAGCGCCCAGTTGACGGCCCGGAACTGGTGCGGTGCGGCCCGGTGCTCCACCACGCGGTGCCTGAGGCCCGGCGGCAGCAGCCGGGCCAGCGGCAGCCTGCCCTGCTCGTCCGGGGTCATCGCCTCGTGCACGACGACGTTGACGCACCATGATCCGCGCGCCGCGTCCCGGAGCCTGCGCCGCATCTCCTTGTCGTCCGCGGGCAGCGCGTTGACCTGCCGCAGGCGCAGCCCGGCGACCGTGGCGTGGTGGTCCCAGGAGCCGTCCTCGCCGGTACCGTCCTCGGGCCAGAACAGCGTCGCGGGCGAGGGCCATGTCTCGTCCCACGGGCGCTCCGCCTCGGCGACGAGCTGCCATTCGTGCCCCTGCGGCCGTCCCTCGGGCGCCCGGAGGGTGAGCCGGGCCCGCACGGTGACCGTGCCGCCGGCCCGCCAGCGCGCCTCGAAGACCCGCAGGGTCGCGTCCTCGGCGACGGGCGGCTCGGCGAAGTCGTCGACGTCCCCGTTCTCCTTGTGCCGGCGCAGGGTGCGCCGGAGGACCTCCTCGGGGGCCGGACCGGTGTGGCGGCCGCGGGCCGCCCAGAGGGTCTGCGGAAGGGTGGCGCGGTCGGTGGCGGAGTTCGACATGGGCCAATCTGCTGATGGGGGCGGGTGCGCCTCCCAGTATCACCGCTCGGCCCGGTGTCATGTCGTCGGGGGCCGGGCGGCGGCGCGTCGCGGCGTCGCCTGCCCCCGCGCACGGGACGCGCGATCAGCACCCGGGGTGCGCGGGGCACGCGTCGGGCGGCCGTCGTTCACACGTGTTCGCGCCCTCGTGCGACGCCCACAATGGTCCGGCGAACGGGGTCCGCCCGCCCATCCGCTCAGGGGCGGACCCCGTTCTCCGAGCTCTCGATATATATCGGCAGCCGATATATCCTGGCCGCATGACAGCGAAGAGCATGACCCGGGCGGCGTTCTTCGTCCTCACGGCGCTCGCCGACCGGCCCCGGCACGGATACGGCATCCTGCGCGAGACGGAGGAACTGTCCGGTGGTGAGGTGCAGCTGCGGGTCGGCACGCTCTACGGGGTGCTGGACCGGCTCACCGCGGACGGCCTGATCGTGCTGGACCGGGAAGAGGTCCAGCAGGGCCGGCTGCGCCGCTACTACCGGCTCACCGACGACGGAGTGGCGGCCCTGGACGCGGAGGCCGAGCGGATGGCCGCCGGAGCCGGCGCCGCCAAGCGGCGTATCGCCGAGGGCCGCCGCGCCGGTGCCCCGCCCCGTCCCGCCGCGGGCCCGGCCGGGCAGGAACCCCCCACCGCACCCGGACTCGCGGGAGGCTACGCATGACCACGCTGCTGGAGGCCCGCTACCGCGCCGTCCTGCGCCTGCTGCCCGCCTACTACCGGCGCGAACGGGAGGAGGAGATGGTCGAGACCTACCTCGGGGACCTCGACCGCGACACACAGGACCAGAGCCGTCCCACGCTCGGAGAAGTGGCGAGCATCGCCGCCCTGGCCGTGCGCAGCCGCCTCGGAGCCGCCGGTGCGCCGCGCCGCTACGTGGTGCTCGGCTCGGGCGCCCGGCTCTTCGCCCTGGCCGCCGTCCTGCTCCTGGCGGCCTCCGCCGTCGTCGCCCCGATCCTGCAGCTGACCTGGTCCTTCACCCGCAGTGGCACGGAACGGCAGCTGCTCCTGTCGGACTTCACCGGCCACGGAGTCCTCGCCGGGACGGTCGCCGTCGCCCAGTGGATCCTGCCGCTCGGCTGGACGGTCGCCTACTTCGCCCTCCTGCACGACCGCCGTCGTCTCGCCCGGACCGGCGCCCTGGTGGCCGCGCTGCCCACCCTGTGGCCGCTGCTGCGCCCGCTGGCGGGGGAGACGGCCGCCTTCGAGCCGGCATTCGCCCTGACGCTGGCGCTGCTCGCCTGGCTGCCGGCCTCCGTGCTGTGCGCGGCCCACCACCGTGACGCACCCCCGGCGCGGCTGCCCGCCGGCACCCCCGGCCTGGTCTTCATGGCGGCCTGTGTGCTGACGGGCGCGTCCCTGGTGCTGCTGCCCACCGCCAACGACCTGGTGTGGGGACCCGCCAACTGCTTCGTCGTCGGTGCCCTCGGCTGGCTGCTGTGGAGCGCCCGGCGTGCGGACCGGGCCGCGCCGGGCGGCACCCTCGCCCTCGCCGTGCTGGGCCTGCTCCTGCTGGCCGCGCGGGTCGCCGCCCTCTATCCGTGGATCCGGCTGCCCGAGGCCGCCCCCTACACCGGTGGCGCCCTCGCCCAGACCGCCGCGCTGACCGTGCTGACTCTGGTCCTGACGCTGTACGGCGCCCGCGAGCTCATGACGCGCCGAGCCACCCGGTGACGCCTGCGGGGCTCGTCCGTCCGTCCTGCTGCCGCCGGACGTTGTGAAAACGGAGGACTGGGGACGGCGCCGCGGCGCCGGCCCCAGTCCTCCGAGCGATCGCGGGCTTACGCCCCGCTCTCCCGCAGCATGTCCGCACGCTCGACGATCTTCACGCGCTCGCGGCCCTGCGGTTCGCCGAGGGCCCGCTCGGCGGCGTCCAGCTTGTACCAGCCCTCCCAGGTGGTGAAGCGGACCTCGTGCGCGGCGAGGAAGGCGTCCACGGCCTCCGGCTCGGGCGAGGACGGGGTGTGCAGCCGGCCGTGCGCGTAGTCGTCCAGCAGGTTGGCCACGGTCTCGTTGGCATCGCCCTTGGTGTGGCCGATCAGGCCGACGGGGCCGCGCCGGATCCAGCCGGTGACATAGGTGGACTGCAGAGGGGTGCCGCCCTCCTCGACGACCCGGCCGCCCTCGTCCGGGATCGTGCCCGAGTCGATGTCCCAGGGCAGCTTGGGCAGCTTCTCCGAGAGGTAGCCGACCGCGCGGTAGACCGCGGTGACGTCCCAGTCCTTGAACTCGCCGGTGCCCTTGACGTTGCCGGTGCCGTCGAGCGCGGTGCGCTCGGTGCGCAGGCCGACGACCTTGCCGTCCTCGCCGAGGATCTCCGCGGGCGACTCGAAGAAGTGCAGGAACAGCTTGTGCGGCCGGTCGCCGACGTCGCGGATCGCCCAGTTCTCCAGGGTCTTGGCGACCATGTCGGCCTGCTTGTTGCCGCGTCGGGTCTCGATGGAGCCCTCGTCGTAGTCGATGTCCTCGGGGTCGACGACGACCTCGATGGTGGGGGAGTGGTCCAGCTCGCGCAGCTCCATCGGGCTGAACTTCGCCTGGGCGGGGCCGCGGCGGCCGAAGACGTGGATCTCCACGGCCTTGTTGGCCTTCAGGCCGTCGTACACGTTCGGCGGTATCTCGGTCGGCAGCAGTTCGTCCGCGGTCTTGGCGAGGACGCGGGCCACGTCGAGCGCGACGTTGCCGACGCCGAGCACGGCGACCTTCTCGGCCTCGAGCGGCCAGGTGCGCGGCACGTCCGGGTGGCCGTCGTACCAGGAGACGAAGTCGGCGGCGCCGTAGGAGCCGTCCAGCTCGATGCCCGGGATCGGCAGCTCGCGGTCGGCCGTGGCACCGGTGGAGAAGATCACCGCGTCGTAGAAGGCGCGCAGGTCGTCCAGGCTGATGTCGGCCGGGTAGTCGACGTTGCCGAACAGCCGGATCTGCGGCTTGTCGAGCACCTGGTGCAGAGCGGTGATGATGCCCTTGATGCGCGGGTGGTCGGGGGCGACGCCGTAGCGGATCAGGCCGAACGGGGCGGGCATCCGCTCGAAGAGGTCGATGGACACGCCGGGGCCGGCGGCCACCTCGGACTTGAGCAGGGCGTCGGCGGCGTAGATCCCGGCGGGACCGGCTCCGACGATGGCTACCCGCAGGGGGCGCGGCATGATCAGGTTCCCTTCGCGTCTGAATGGGCGACTCGCTCGGGAAGCCTAAACTAAGGCAGACCTAAGTTGGTACGCGGGTCCGGCCTATGACCTCATAAGGCGATCTTATGACCTCCCCAGCGCCCTCTTATGGTCCGGGGTGTTCCCCTGGGGCGGCCGGTGCCCGACCCTGTCCTTGCGTGGGAGGACAGGGGAGGGCGAGCGTGGCCGGACACACGGGGACGAAGGTGGCCGTGACGGGCGGCAGCGGCTTCGTCGGCAGCCATCTGGTACGGCGCCTGCTGGAGCGCGGCTACCGGGTCCACGCCACTGTACGGAACCGCGCCGACGCGCCCAAGGTCCGGCCGCTGTGGGAGCTGCAGGAAGAGTTCCCCGGTCAACTGCGCCTGTTCGAAGCCGACTTGCTCAAGGACCGCGGCTTCGACGAGGCGTTCCGCGGCTGCGCGGCCGTCTTCCACGTGGCGTCGCCGTTCCTGATGCCGGAGCGGATCAAGGACGGCCGACGGGACGTCGTGGACCCGGCGCTGCTGGGTACGCGTCATGTGCTGGCCGCGGTGGACCGCACCCCGGACGTCCGGACCGTCGTGTTCACCTCCACCGTCGGCGCGATCTTCGGCGACTACGCGGACGTACTCGCGATGGACGGCCAGGTGCTGTCCGAGCGGTACTTCAACACCACCAGCACCGTCCAGAACAACCCCTACCACTACGCCAAGACCCTGGCGGAACGCGCCGCGTGGGAGGCCGAGGCGGCGCAGGACCGCTGGCGCATGGTGTCGGTCAACCCCGGCCTGATCCTGGGGCCTTCGTTCACACCCGCGTCCGACTCCGGCAGCCTCTTCCTGCTGGACGAGCTGTTCCAGGGCTACTTCTGCTACGGCGCCCCGGACTTCAGCTTCACCACGGTCGACGTCCGGGACGTGGCCGACGCGCACATCGCCGCCGCCGAGAACCCGGCGGCACAAGGGCGTTACATCGTGGCCGCCGAGACCATGGCGTCGTTCCATGACATGGCCCGCATCATCCTCGCCCGCCATCCCCGCGACCTCCGGCTGCCGCGCACCAGGCTCCCGCACTGGCCGGTACGCGTCCTGGGTCCGTCCTTCGGCCTCACCCAGGACTACATCCGAAAGCACCTCGGCATCCGCTTCCGCGTCGACAACAGCCGCAGCATCCACGAACTGGGCCTCATCTACCGGCCGTTGGAGGAGTCGCTGCTCGACCATCACGCGAGCAGGCGGGCACACCGGCGCCACGCCTGAGTCCCGCCCGGCGGAACGTCAGGCGGGCCGCACGATGCGGTGGATCGCCGACTCCCCGGCACCGTAGATCGACTCCTCGCGTATCGACGACCCCGGGCCCGGTGCGTGCACCATCAGGCCGCCGCCGACATGCAGACCCACATGCCGGTCGTCGTCGAAGAAGAGGACCAGATCACCGGGCTCGATCCCGGCGAGGGTGACCGGCGCGCCGGCGAGCGCCTGCTGCCGCGCTGACCGCGGCAGGGTGACTCCGGCGGCCCTCCAGGCGGCCTGGGTGAGACTGGAGCAGTCGTACGAGTCCGGCCCGGTCGCGCCCCAGACGCAGGGCTTCCCGATCTGCGCCCGGGCGAACGCGATGGCCCTGGCGGCCCGCACGGCCTGGGACGACTCCGGGGCGGGGCCCAGGGAGCCGGCGTCAGCGGCGGGGGCGGTGGTGGTGGACCAGGCGTCCACGGCCGGCATCGCGGCCATCGCCGCACCGGGCACCGCCGACTGGGACTGCTGCCACTGACCGCTCGCCGGGTCCCAGGCGGACGGCACGGAGGCCGGCGGCGCCGCCAGAACGGCCTCGTTCGGCGTGACCGGGGCGGACGAGTGCGGTACAGCCGTGGTGAGGAGGCCGGGCGTCGGCGCCGGGACGGTCACGGGTGGTGCCCCGGGGACGGTCGCGGGAGCCACGGGCGCGACGAGCGGGGGCGGCACGGCGGCCGTGGTCGGCATCGTCATGACGTCGGCGGGCGCCACGGCCGCAACGGGCATCGGCGGCACAACGGTGGCCGCTGGTACGGGGGTTGTGGGCGCCAGGGGTGTGGACGCGGCGGCGGTCGGTGCCGCGGCCGCAGCCGGCATCGGCTGCGTCGGCGTGACGGCGGCCGCCGGTAGGGAGGTTGTGGGCGCTGGTGCTGTGGTCGTGACGACGGCCGGGGGGATGACGGCCGCGGGCGTCGGTTGCGCGGGCGTGTCGAACGTCGGTATCGCGGCCATGGTGGGCGCCGCTTGGACGGCCGCAGCGGGCATGACGAGTTGGGCGGCGTACCGGGAGATCACGTCGCTCGCGGCGGCGAGCTTGCGCTGGTTGTCCGCCTTCGAGGCGGCGGGGGACCGACGACCCGGAGCGGTGGCGCCGGGGAGGGGCCTCGGATCCTGGAGCGGAGCGCCCTGGGCGGTGTACGGCGCGGCCACCGGGAGGACGGCCGTCTCGGCCGGGCCGAGGCCGGCCGGTTCCACCGGCGTGAGGGCGGCCGGTGCTGCTCCGGAGAGCGCCGCCGGGGCCGGCGGCAGCGCCAGTTCCGGTGCGCTCGCTCCGGACAACTCCGGGGCGGCGGAGGGGAGTTCCGGGCGACGCGGGCCCGGCAGCGCCGCGCGTCCGCTCTCGCGAGCGGCCAGGGCGAGGCTCGCCGGGTCCGTCGCCCGCCCGGCCGTCAGCTCGGCCACCACGCGGTCGACGGCCCGCTCCAGGGCCTCGGGCCGTCCGGCGGAGGGAGCCGCACCCAGGGCCTTCGGTGTGTCGCCCGGCAGGCCGCCGCCCCTTTGCGACGGGGCCGGCCGGCGGGGGAGCCGGTCGGCGGGCAACGCGGCCGGCACGCTCGGGCCGAACCTGGCGCGCGCCCCGTCGAACCAGGTCCGGGCGACCTCGTCGAGAGCGGGATCGGGCCGCCGGCTCGGACGCTTGGCCAGTGGGACGCCCCGCGAGCGGGACACCGTCGCCATGGCCCGGGTCGCGTTGTAGTTGCCCGTCTCGTTCTCGGCCCGGTCGTAGAGGGAATCGATCCGCTGTCGGACCTCGTCCCCCTGCGGACCCTCGTCGCGGCTCTCCGGCGCCATGGAAGACATGCTCCTTCCTTGCCCCGTGGGGCAGTTGGGCCGTCTCGTCCGGACTCCGTCGAGTGTCCGGGCGGCCTCGCGTCAACCTAGCCAACGTGTGTACCTCGTGTGAAGGTTGAGGTGTGAAATGTCCGATACGTATTTGTGATGTTCGCGGTGGCGTTCGAAGGGGAACAGGTGGAACCCACGTTTTCCTGTGAGGTGCCGGTGAATTCGCGATTCCGTTGAACACACGGGTGCCGCCCTCCGTATGAGGCCGGGGAGTTCCATGCCCGACCGGCGCACACACCACACAGGGGACGACCTTGGCACGCAACAAGCGCAGACGCCCGACCCGCGCACGACGCGCGACCCTCGCAGCGGTCGCCCTGATGCTGGGCGGAGGCGGTCTCGTCGCGGCGAACGTCTACGCCTCGGCGACCGAGGGCTGGGGTGACGGGTCCGGCACCAACGGAACCGGACACGTCCTGTCCGCCGGCATGACCACGATCGACTGCCCCGACATCGGCAGCCGGCTGACCGCCGTACCGGCCGCGGCCCGTCCCGACGTGGACCGCGAACTCGCCCTGCTGGACCGGCAGACCGCGGACGCCTACCGGCAGCTCCAGCAGTCGGGGCAGGTCACCGGCCAGGACGCCGGCGCCGTCGACGACACGGTCATGAACCCGCTGAAGGAGAAGCGGGCCGAGGTGATCGGACGGATCGCCGACGCCATCGACCGGGTGGGGGAGCGTCCGCAGGGCCTGGACGACCTGGCCGCCTGCACCCTGCGCCCCGGCGGCGACGGCGCGAGCGGCGGCGCCCAGCCCACCGCCGCCCCGTCCGGGGGCGCCCAGCAGAACGGCGCGGGCCAGGGCGGCAACGGGCCCGTCGTCTCCGACTACGCGGACATCACCTCCGTACAGCCCACCGTGCCGAACCCGCCCGAGCAGGACGGCGCCTCGCGCGGCAGCTTCACCTCCGACTGCGGCGTCAACGCGAACGGCCTGCGCAACTCGGACAACGTCATCGTCGCCCCCGGCGTCTCCAACGGCGCCCACCACTTCCACGACTACGTCGGCAACCAGGGCAACAGCGCCTTCGCGAGCGACGACGACCTGGCGAAGGCCGGCACGAGTTGCGTGGACCAGGGTGACAGGTCCACCTACTACTGGCCGGTGCTGCGCCTGCAGAACGGCACCCAGGAGCGGGACGCCGGATCCCCGGGCGGCGGCACGGAGGGCAACGCGGGCCAGATCGTCACGCCCAAGCAGGTCACGCTGACCTTCGTGGGCAACCCGCGCGACAAGGTCACCGCCATGCCGCGGTTCCTGCGGATCATCACCGGCGACGCCAAGGCCTTCGTCAACGGCCCCGGCAACGCCAACGCGTCCTGGAGCTGCACCGGTCACGAGGACCGGCAGCTGAAGGACAAGTACCCGCTGTGCCCGCCGGGCAGCGACGTGGTGCGCACGTTCAAGTTCCAGAGCTGCTGGGACGGCCGCAACATCGACAGCGCCAACCACCGCACCCATGTGGCCTTCACGGCTCCCGACGGCTCGTGCCCGGCCGGCTTCCGCGCCATTCCGCAGCTGGTGCAGCGGATCGTCTACGACGTCAAGGCGCCGAGCCTGCAGGACGGCGGCCGTACGGTCCCGCTCTTCGCGGTCGACTCCTTCCCCGAGCAGTTGCACAAGCCCGTCACCGACCACGGCGACTTCATCAACGTCTTCGACGAGGACCTGATGCGTCAGATGGTCGACTGCATCAACTCCGGTCGCACCTGCGGCCCCGACGGCGGCAGCTCCGGTGCGACGACGGCACCGACGACGGCCCCCACGTCCGGCGACGGCTCCGGTGCGACGGCGACGCCCACGTCCGGCGACGGCTCCGGTGCGACGGCCGCGCCGAGCGACACCGTGACGGAGCAGCCCGGCGGTACCGCCCCCGCGACCTCCGTCCCCGCCACCTCCGCACCGGCCCCCTCGGCTCCAGCCCCACAGACCAGCGAGAGGCCGCGGACCGACGCGACGACCACACCGGGCCGCACCACCCGGCAGGACGGCGCCACTCCGCAGGACACCACCAAGAGGAGTCACACCCCCAAGCGCGACAAGCCCACTGAAGCGGCAACGCCCACGCACGGGTCCGCAGCCGCGTCCGCCCCCGCCGGTGCCACGACCACGCCGTCGGCATCCGCATCCCCGTCGGTGGCCGCGTCCCAGACCACTGCCGCCGGATACCTCCCGCCCGCCACCGCCCGGCCCCAGCCGCAGGGCGGCCAGGGCGCACTGGCCGAGACCGGGGCGCACCTGTGGCCCGCCGCCCTCGGCACCCTGCTGGCCCTGTCGGGCCTGATCATGCTGCTCAGGGCCAGACGCCTGCGCTACTGACGCCCGACGCCGACGAGGGCCGACCGCCTCCCCGAGGGGCCCACCGCGCGAAGTGGGCCCCTCGGCGTCCCCGGTGACCCGAGGCGCGGTCAGGACCTTGTGGGAGCGCTCCCAAAGCGGCGAGGATGCCTCCCATGCCCTCTCTCCCTCCCACCCCCGCCATCCGCCCCTACCGCCCGGCCGACCGCGCCGCGGTGGCCGACGTCTGTGTCCGTACCGCGCACAACGGCGGCGACTCCCGCGCCCGCTACCCCGACGAGCGTCTGATGCCGTCCCTCTTCGCCGAGCCGTACTGTCACTTCGACCCGGCCCTCGCCTTCGTGCTGGACGACGGCACGGGCCGGGCCGTGGGCTACATCGTCGGCACCGCGGACACCGAGCGCTTCGTGACGGACTTCCGCCGGACCTGGATCCCCCGGCTGGCCGGCCGCTACCCGGAACCCACCGAGCCGCCCCGCACACCCACCGAGGAGATGATCCGCCTCCTGCATCACCCGGAGCGCATGCTCGTACCCGAACTCGCCCACCACCCCGCCCATCTGCACATCGACCTGCTGCCGCCCTGGCAGGGGCAGGGCCATGGGCGCCGGCTGATGCACACCTTCCTGGACGCCCTGCGTGGGCAAGGCGTCAGGGCCGTCCATCTCGGCATGGTCACCGTCAACAGCGCCGCGCGCGCCTTCTACGACCGCCTCGGCTTCGAGGAGATCCCCGTCGTGGACGCCGGCCCCCTCACCTACCTGGGCCGGTCCACGGCGGTGGGCTGAGCGCCTCCGGGCGCCGTTCAGGCCAACTCGAGCGTCCGCTTGGCGAGTTCGTAGGCGGGCCGCATCGCCTCGTGCTCCTCGGTGTCCATGCCGCCGAGGTGCAGGACGACCGGGCCGTCGGGCGTGCCGACCGCGAGGGCGGTCTCCTTCTTCGTCTCGTCCAGGAGCTTGCTGGTGTAGAGGTACTCCACCTCCACGCCGGTCAGCCCGCCGCCGGTCCGGAAGGAGTGGTACCTCTCCTTGCTGACGTTGTCCTCCGCGGCGACGAACTCCCGCAGCACGCTGCCCGCGTCGGCGCCGGCCGCCTTGCCGGTCCACACCCGCAGGAAGCCGATGTGGCCCGCCGGTTTGGCGTCGATCTCGCAGGCGGTGGTGACCGGCCCCTGGCGCAGGAAGGAGTCGGCGAGCGCCCCGCTCAGGTCTCCCCCGGAGCCCTTCGAGGCCTTCGCCAGCTCCGCCTGCGCGTCGATCGCCTTGGCCTTCCAGTCCTTGGCGACCTCGAAACGGACGGGCAGCACACAGTCCGAACCGGCCGCGCCGATCGAACCCCCGCTCGCCGTCGCCCTCTTGCCGCCCGCGCCCCCGGCGGCCCGGGACGCGCCGGACGTCCTCTTCCCATCGTCGTCCCCCGACCCGGCACACCCGGCGAGCACCGCCGCGAGCGCCACCGCCACGACCACCGCGCCCCGTACGGACCCCACCCCGACCAGCACTTCTCGCTCCCCTCCTGTCGCAGGGGCGCCACTGTAACCGAGGGCACCGACGGCGCCGGACCGCGATGTCCCGTGCCGCGGCCACTCGGTCAGCCGGGGAGCAGTGCCTTGCCGTAGACCGTCGAGCTGTGCCGGACCGTCATGCCGAGGCGTTCGTACAGCGCGAGCGCCCCGGTGCCGGAGTGCGTCCACAGGGTGCAGGCGGGTCTGCCGAGGAGGTGGAAGGTGTGGAACGCCTCCCGCAGCAGCGTGCGGGCGATGCCCCGGCCGCGGTGGTCGCGGCGCACCGCGACCCGCTCGACGTACCCCTCGTCGTGGCCCGGAACGTCCAGCGACAGCACGGCCCCGACCAGCTGGTCGCCGGCGAAGGCCAGCGGTGACGCCGCGGGCAGGAACGTGCTGCGTCCGACGGTGAGCCGGGCCCATTCCGCGTACGTCTTCCGCCGCGGCTGCCACTCGTCGAAGGCGTCCTCGGTGAGCCGGTACGCCACCTGAGCGTCACCGTCCCGGAACGGCCGTACGGTGACTCCCGCCGGAGGGACGGGTACCTCCGCTTCTTGTGGCAGCGCGATCTCCAGCAGCCACTCGGTGACCAGCGGGGAGTAGCCGCAGGCCCGGAGCAGCGCGGTCGCGGCGTGATCGGCGTCCGGGACCGTCTGGGCGAGCCGGTCGCCGCCCAGTTGCCGGGCCCGGGTCTCCGCCCAGGCGAGCAGTGCGCCACCGAGCCCCCGTCCCCGGTGCGCGGGGTGCACATGGACCCTGGCCCGCGCCCCCTTCACCCAGCCGTACCCGGCCGGTCCGCCGGCGCCGTCCTGCACGAGCAGCGCGCCGTACTCCGGCCGCGGACCGGGCCCGGTGAGCTCGGCGGCGATGCGGTCGGGGCCGGTCCCGGGGCGGCCGTACAGCTCGCGCTCGCAGGCGACGACCAGACGGTGGATCGCCTCCACGTCCGCGGTGGTCGCCGTACGGCACCGGTAGCCCACCGGCAGCCACTCCGGGCGAAGATCAGCCATGAGTGCGTCCGCGCTGGTCACGGCGGCCCCTCCCGTCTCTCCCGTGCACAGGGTCTACCCCTCCGTGCCGTCTGCCACGCCCGCCGTTTGCGAGGCGCCGCGGGCGCACGGCAGGGTGCGGGGTGTGCCTACCTTGCTGATCGTCCACCACACCCCTTCCCCCAACTGCCAGGCGCTGTTCGAGGCCGTCGTCTCCGGCGCCACGACACCGGAGATCGAGGGCGTCCGCGTCGTCCGCCGGGCGGCCCTGTCCGCGACCGCCTCCGATGTGCTGGAAGCCGACGGCTACCTGCTCGGCACACCCGCGAACCTCGGCTACATGTCCGGCGCGCTGAAGCATTTCTTCGACCAGATCTACTACCCCTGCCTGGACGAGACCCGGGGCCGCCCCTTCGGCTACTACGTCCACGGCGGCAACGACGTCACCGGCGCCGTCCGCGCCATCGAGACGGTGACGACCGGCCTCGGCTGGCGCCGGGCGGCCGACGCGGTGACCGTCACCGGCGAGCCCGCCAAGGCGGACACCGAGGCGTGCTGGGAGCTCGGGGCGACGGTCGCGGCGGGGCTGATGCCCGGCGCGTGAGTACGGCGGCCCGCCGCGGTGCCGAGGGCGGTCCGCGGGGGTCGTCCGCCTCGTACGGCGGATGGGTGAAGTGCCTGCGACACGCGTCCGGCTCCGGCGACGGCCTGGGACCCGGGCCCGGCCGCGCGGACTCCGCTGCCTGGAGGGATCAAGGTGCGGGCCCGGTGACCCTGGCCGACGATGGGCCTAGGGCCGCGCCCTTCCGGCGCGGCTGCACCTTGTCATGTGTCGTCGTACGTCGTCGAGCCAGGGAGCGTCGGATGCGAGCGGACGGCCACGCCCCCGGACGGTCCGCGCCCGACGGTCCGGACGGCGGGGAAGTGCTGCGCCGGTGTGCGCGCGACCTCGTGGACGTCGCCCAGGGCATCAGCGCGGTGTCCGAGCGCACCGGCACCGCGCTGTTCGCTCCGTCCCTGACCGCTTCCGCGCGCCGCCGTCCGCGTACCGGCCTGACCGCCCAGTGGGCGCTGCTGCGGGCCGTGACGGGCAAGCAGGGCCTCGGCGGTGCCGCGACCGCAGCGCCGAAGGGCATGGGGCCGGTGCTCGGCGTGGCCGGTGGGGCACTGGGCCGGGAGAGCCTGGCCGCGCTGGTCGCCGTCACCTCGCTGCGCCTCAGGATCGCCGCCCTGCTGGCCGACCACCCCGAGTTCGCACGCGACCCGGGCATGCGGCGGCTGCTGGAGGCGGTCACCCGCGACAGTGACCCGGAGGCCGTACGGGCCCTGCGCGCCCTGTTCCGGGACCAGGGTGCCCAGCGCGCCCTGTCCGGGCTCGCCCCGCTGATGGCCGAACTCCTCACCGTCCGCGCCCTGCTGGACGAGGACCCGGGGAACGCCGGGACCGGCTCGGCGCGCACGGCCGGGCGTGAGCGGTCCGCGGGCCCGGCGACCGCGGGTGAGGGCGACGCCGTCGCCGAGCCCGTCGCCCTCACCGACCAGGAGAAGCAGTTCATCGCGACGGAGGGGTCCCTCCTCGGATTCCTGCGCAACATCGAGGTGCTGTCCACCGACGGGCGGATCCTGGTGCAGAACGTGCGCGGTCCCGACGGTGTCGTCCGCTATGTCGTCCAGGCACCCGGCACGGCCCCGGGCCGCCCCCGCCACGACTCCCCGCAGGACCACGTGGGCGCCTGGCGCGACCTGTGCACGACGCAGTCCCTCCACACGCGCTCGGTGCTGCTCGCCCTGGAGGACTACGGCATCCCGCGCGGCGCCGACCTCGCGCTGATCGGGCACGGCGAGGGCGGGAGCGCGATGCTGAACCTGGCCCAGGACGAGGAGTTCTGCCGTACCCACCGGGTCACGCACGTCGTCGCCGTCGGCTCCCCGGCCGACCGCGGGAAGCCCGCCGACCCGCGCACCTGGGTCGCGGCCATCACCAACCAGCACGACTTCGTGGCCGTGCCGGACGGCCGCGACGGGGGCTTCGCGTTCGACCCGCACCCGCGCCGGTACGAGGTCGACTACGCCGGTCCCACCCGCGAGTTCCCGCTGTGCCACATGCTCCGCGAGTACATCGAGCACCTGCGCACGGTCGTCCCCGAAGCCCGCGAGGACGTCGACGCGGCACTCACGCCGTACCGCGGCCCGATCGTGCGCACCCAGGCCTACCGGCTCAAGGACCGCGCCCGCCCGCCGGAGGGCTATCCCTTCCTCACCGTGCCGACCACCTCGGTCCCGACGACGGTCGGCCCGGTCGACGTGCCGGTGCGCTACTACGACTCCTCCGCCGCACACCTCTGCTTCGCCGTCCCCGCCGACGCGGCGCGCGGCCTGCTGCCCGACGCCGGCCGGCCGGCCCCGAGCCGGCTGGGCCGGCGGGCCCTCGCCGTACTGTCGCTCTACGAGCACCGCTGCAGCACGATCGGCCCGTACACCGAGATCGCGCTGTCCGTCCTGGTCGACGACCTGTGGCGGCCCCGCCGGTACGACCTCGCCGCGGACCTGCTGCGCCGCGCCGACCTGCGCCGCACCGGCCGTTACGTCCTCTCCGTGGCCGTCACGAGCGAGGAGGCGCGCGTGGCCGGCCGGGAGATCTGGGGCCAGCCCGCGACGCTGACGACCGCCGAGGCCGACCTGAGGGGCCCCAGGATCGACCTCCGGTCCGGGGATCTCGGGCTCAGCGTCGAGGGCCGGCTCGGACCGGGCATCCGCTGCCCGCAGGCCGAGCGGGTCCTCTACGGCCGCCGCGCCGCGAGCACCGTACGCACCCTGGTCCGGGCCCACGGCAGGCTGCGGCTGCACCCCGGCACCGGTGTCCGGCTGCGGCTGGGCACCGCGGCGGCCGAACCCCTCGCCGGACAGCTGCGCAGGCTCGGCATCGACACCGGCGGGCCGCAGTTCGTCCTGGCCTGCCCCCAGTTCATGCTCCACCGCAGCGCCGGCGCCGTCCTGCCCCGCTGACGTCCCCTGTCCCCAGCCAGCCGAGTGGGAGCCGCCATGGTGACCGAGTCCCCCCGAGCGACGACGGCCCCGGCCGGCGAACTCCTCGCGCACGCCGACACCTTGCGGGCCGACGCCGACCTCATGGACGGCTACGCCCGTCGGCTGCTCGCCACCGCGGCCACGCTGAGCGGCTGCCCGGCGGCACCCGGGTGGAGCCGCCGCACGCTGGTGCGGCAGGCCGCCGCGTGCACGACAGCGGCGGAGCAACTGCGCACCGCCGCCGAGGCGTTGGACACCCATGCCCGAACCGGCGACTGACCTCGCGCGACGTCCGTACCGGCGCCCCGGAGCCACCCCGCGCCCCCCTGAGGAACAGAACCAACTCAGGGCTTGCGGGCCACGCCGACGTACACCGGCTGTTCCCGCATCACCCGCATCCCCGGCTCGGGAAGCCAGCTCGTGGCCGCTACGACACCCGGTCCGCACAGCTGCAGTCCGTCGAAGAACCGGCTGACCTCGGCGTGCGAGCGCGCCCGGACCTGGGTGCCGCCGGAGCGGTAGACGGCCGCTATCCGCTCCCAGACCTCCCGGTCGAACTCGGCGCTCACGTGGGAGAGGATCAGGTGACTGCCCGACGGGAGGGGTTCCAGGAGCGTCCGCACGACACCGTGGGGATCCTCCTCGTCGGCGACGAACGGCAGGAGCGCGATCAGCGACAGGCCGACGGGCCGGTCGAGGTCCAGATGGTCGCGGGCGTACGCCACGATCCGCTCCGGCTCGCGGACGTCGGCGTGCAGATAGGCGGTCCGGCCCTCGGGCGTGCCGTGCAGCAGGGCCTCCGCGTGCCGCAGCACGATCGGGTCGTTGTCCGCGTACACCACCGGGGCGTCCGGGGTGACCGCCTGGACGACCTGGTGCAGGTTCGGCTCCGTGGGGATCCCGGTGCCCACGTCCAGGAACTGGCCGACGCCCTCCCGGGCGACGAAGCGGGCGGCCCGGTGCATGAACTCGCGGTTGGCCCAGGCCGTGTCCTTGACGCCGGGGAAGAGCTCCAGCACCTTGCCCGCGGCCTCGGCGTCGACGGCGTAGTGGTCCTTGCCGTCCAGGAACCAGTCGTACATCCGCGCGGGGTGCGGCTTGCCGGTGTCGATCCGTTCGGGGCTGAATCCGGTGTCTGTCACGTCTGCTCTCCGAAAGGCGTGGGGGGTGGTCGGGCGGTCGTCAGCGGCAGCGGGAGGCGGCCGCGCTGTCGTGGCGGTGCCAGACGGCCTCGACCACGCGGCCGTCCGGCAGGGTGTGCCGGGGCGGGCCCCCGTCCGGAACGAAACCGGCGCGGCTCAGCGCCCGCCGGCTCGCGGTGTTCCCGGGCTCCGCGCCCGCCCGGACGGTGGCCAGGCCCGCATGGGTGTGCGCGAGCGCCGCGCCGGCCCGGAACAGCTCCGCGCCCAGGCCCTGGCCCCGGCAGGCCGGCGCGAGCCAGCCGCCCATCTCGCCGGTGCGGTGCTCCAGTTCGAGGGCGCCGGCATAGCCGAGGCCGGCCCTGCGCACACAGACCAGGAGCAGCGGGTCGTCCGGGCCGGGCACATACGGCTGGGCCAGATTCCGGGGCAGCCGGCGGCCGTCGTCACCGGCCGGCCGCCAGGCGAGCAGGGCCCTGCGGATGCCGGGGTCGGGCAGTACCCGGTCCGCCTGGGTACCGAGCCAGCGCTGCGCCTCGGCGTCGGCGCAGGCGGCGAGCGCCGCCGCCACGTCCAGCCGGGTCCGGGGGGTGAACAGCAACAGCCTTTCGGTGGCCAGGACATGCCGGCCGGCAGTGGGTTCGCACCGTCCGGGTACGGGCAGCCCGGACGCGGGCAGCCTCCGGCGGATCACCGACCAGCCCATGCGCACCCCCGACGGAAACGGCTCGCCCGGCGCCCACGGGGTCCGTACGGACCCCGCGCGCCCCGACGGATGCGGACGACCCGCACCGGCGGCGAATTTACCGGGGTTCGGCGGCGGGCGGGACGTGCGCGGGGGCGGTTTTGGGACGGCGGTGGGGGTGTTCCTCCAGGCGGGCGTCGAGGTGCGTCGGGCGTGCGGGTCGTACCAGGTCAGCCGTTCTGTTCCTGGGAGCCGGGCTTGGGGCGGGTGCGGGTCCAGGACGGGTCGGCGGACGGGGCGGGTGCGGGGACGGTGTGGTGCATGGCGATCCTTCGGACTGGTGGGGGGATGGGCCGGGGCGGTGCGCCGCGCGGCGTGCTCCGGCCTCAGATCCGGCCGTTCGGCAGCTCCGCCCAGACGGCTCGGGCCAGGTGGCCGGATACCGGTGTCACACCCCAGTCGCGGCTCAGCGCGTCGACCAGGAACAGCCCGCGCCCGTGCTGGTCTTCGGGGCCGGCGCGCCGGACCGCCGGCAGGGCGGGGCCGCCCTCCCGGTCCTCGGCCTCGATCCGGATCCGGTCCGCCGTGCCGCGCAACCGGCAGGTGATCCGCTCACCGGCCGTGTGCACAAGGGCGTTCGTGACCAGCTCGGAGGTCACCAGGACCGCGTCGTCCCGGATTTCCCCGGGCACGCCCCAGGCGGTCAGCAGGTCCCGTACGACTCGGCGCGCCGCGCCGACGGCCTCCGGCAGGGCCGGCAGGTCGAAGGCGGCGGAACGGGGCAGCGCGTCCCCGGAGGCGAGCCGGTCGGGGCCGACGGGCCCAGGGAGTCGACCGAGGCGCTCGCCTCCGGGTGGTCTCTTCACGCCGGCGGGGACCGGCGTTCGGCCCGGCCGGTCCACGGGGTCCGCCTTGGGGTGGGGGCGGTCCGCCGTATCCGTGGCCCGGTGCGGGGCCTGCGCCGTCTGCGCGTACCGGCACGCTCCGTCCGCGCCGACGGCGGGTCGGTCTGGTCGCGTCGCCGGGCCCGGGTCCTGGTACGGCTGGTTCGCGCTGTGCGTCGCCGATGGGGAGCGGTTCGCGCTGTCCGCAGCCGGGCGCGGTCGGTTCGTGTCCGTCGTGGGTGGATGCGGTTGACCGGTGGGTGTGCCGGTGTTGTCCGGGTTGCGGATCGGCAGGGCGGGGACGTGCGGAGCCCGGTGGGGCCGGGGCGGGGTGTCCGGGGTGCGGCATGGTGGGTCGGTGGCGGCGGGCGCCCGGTCGGCGCGCTGCAAGGCGTCCGGGACCCGGTCCGGACCGTCCGCGGAGAGGAATCGGCGTAACGGGCCCGGTTCCGGGGGCGGTTGGTCCGGGCTCCCGTCCTCGGGGGTGCGGTCGAGCGGTTGGGGGAGGGAGGGCGGAGCCATCGCCGTGCGCCTTTCGTCCGGCCTCGTGTGGGGGTACCGATGTCGGGCCGACCGCTCGCGCAGCAGACGGCACACCGCCTCCCCTGAGGCCGTAGTGCGACCCGGTCTCCCCCGACCCGGCCGCGCCGCCTGCTCCTTGGTCGGTCGGAGCAGCGAGTCCACTGTCGCACCTGCCAACAAAGCTCCGCAACCAGCAAGTTGAAATTTGCAAGTGGCCAAGTGCATGCTGCTTCGGCCAGAACGTGATCGAATGGGTCGGGGAAGCGATCGTGTGCGACGGTGTCCCCGGGTGACCGTTGAGGGGGGTGCGTGTGACCGCGGAGACCGACTGGGGCGGCGCCCCCTCCGTCCTGCGCATGATCCTCGGCCGGCAGCTGGAGGAGCTGCGGACCCGGGCCGGTCTCAGCTACGACGCGGCGGGCGCCGCCATCGGCGTCAGCCACTCCACGATCCGTCGCATGGAGGCCGCCAAGGTGGCCCGGCTGCGCCTCACGGACGCCGAGAAGCTGCTCCAGGTCTACGGCGTCACCGACCGGGACGAGATCGACACCTTCCTGCAGTCGGTGCGCGAGGCCAACAAGCGCGGCTGGTGGCACACCTACCGCGATGTGATGCCCGACTGGTTCGCCGCCTACCTCAGCCTGGAACAGGCCGCCTTGCAGATCCGGGCGTACGAGAACCAGTTCGTGCACGGCCTGTTGCAGACCGAGGACTACGCCCGTGCCCTGCTCGGTGCCGAGAACCCGCACGCCTGCGCCGAGGCCACGGAACGGCGGGTCGCGCTGCGCATGCGCCGGCAGGAGCTGCTGTCGCGCGAGGCGCCGCCGCGGGTGTGGGTGGTGATGGACGAGACCGTGCTGCGCTGGCCGGTCGGCGGGCCGCAGGTGATGCGCGCGCAGATCGACCACCTCGTCGAGGTGGGCCGGCTGCCCCATGTGACCCTGCAGCTCATGCCGTTCACCAACGGCCCGCACCCGGCGATGCGGGCCGGCGCCTACCACCTCTTCCGGTTCCGGGCGCGCGAACTGCCCGACATCGTCTACCTCAGCGGCCTGGTCGGGGCCGTCTACCTCGACAAGGCCGACGACGTCGTGGTCTACCGGGAGGCGCTGGACCGGCTCGGCGCCCAGGCCACGCCCGCCCGCAAGACCGAGGCCCTGCTGGGCGCGATCCGCAAGGAGCTGTGACGCACCAGTTCGTCCGCAAGCCCCCGAACCCGACCCGAATGGGAGACACGGCGTTGCCCGACAACGGATGGCCGGCCGACCGCATCGACACCGAGAACGCCCACTCCGCCCGCATCTACGACTACATCCTCGGCGGCAAGGACTACTACCCCGCCGACAAGGAGGCCGGCGACGCGATGGCCCGGGAGTGGCCCGCGCTCCCGGTCCACATGCGCGCCAACCGCGACTGGATGAACCGCGCCGTGCGCTGGCTCGCCGAGGAGGCGGGGATGCGTCAGTTCCTGGACATCGGCACGGGCATCCCGACCTCGCCCAACCTGCACGAGATCGCCCAGGCCGTGGCCCCCGCGTCCCGGGTCGTGTACGTCGACAACGACCCGATCGTCCTCACCCTGTCGCAGGGCCTGCTCTCCAGCGCGCCGGAGGGCCGTACCTCGTACATCGAGGCCGACTTCCGGGACCCGGCGGCCATCCTGGACGCGCCCGAACTGCGCGAGACTCTGAACCTGGACGAGCCGGTCGCGCTCACCGTCATCGCCATCGTCCACTTCATGCTCGACGAGGACGACGCGGTCGGTGTCGTACACCGCCTGCTGGAGCCGCTGCCGTCCGGCAGCCATCTGGCGATGACCATCGGCACCGCCGAGTTCGCGCCCGAGGAGGTGGGCCGGGTCGCCCGCGAGTACGCCGCCCGCAACATGCCGATGCGGCTGCGCACCATCGACGAGGCCCACGAGTTCTTCGAGGGCCTGGAGCTGGCGGAGCCGGGCATCGTCCAGGTGCACAAGTGGCGTCCCGACGGCACGGGCGAGAAGGACATCCGTGACGAGGACATCGCGATGTACGGCGCGGTCGCCCGCAAGCCCTGACGGACCACCGGCAGGCCCCGCAGACCCGGGGCCGGGGTCCGCACCCACCTCCCGGACCCCGGCCCCGCCCCTTTCGTTCGGCGGCACGGGCGGCCCCGCGGCCGATAGCGTGAGCCCATGTACGCCACGCGAGTCTCCCGGCGCGTGCAAGCGCCCCCGCATGCCGTCTACCGGGCCCTGACCGACGCCGCCGCGATCGCGGCCTGGCGCGTCCCGGCCGGCATGACCGCCCGCGTCCACACCTTCGACGCCCGGGAGGGCGGCACCTTCCGGGTCTCCCTCACCTACGACGACGCCTCGGCCGCCGGCAAGTCGGGCGGGCACACGGACACCTACCACGGGCATTTCGCGAGGCTCGTGCCGGACACCCTGGTCGTGGAGGTGTTCGCGTTCGAGACGGACGACGACGCCGTGCGCGAGACCATGACCATGACGACCACGCTCACCGCGGCCGACGGTGGCGGCACGGACGTGGAGATCCTGCACGAGGGCGTCCCCGACGGCATCCCCCGCGAGGACAACGAACTCGGTACCCGGATGGCCCTGGAGAACCTCGCCCGGTTCGTCGAGCGAGCGGACCCCCGCCGGCCTGCCGAGGCGGAATGACCGAAAGGGCGCGGAAACGCGTCCGGAATTCGGCACAACCTTCCGGCGGCCTCATGTTCTGCGAATCGAGTGGGAAAAAAGCCGGGGGAAGCGGAACCGGCGCGAGGGAAATGAGGTCTTAAGGTCCGTCGACGGCCGGGATCAGCCTGGTCGTTACGTAACGGGGGGAATGGGACGTATGTCCATCCGTAGTCGCAAGACCCTGCTCAGCGCCGTGGCCCTCACCGGAGGCCTCACTCTGGCCGCCGTGGCGCCCGCCCTCGCCGGGACCACCGCCGGCCACACCACGCGCGCGGCCGCCGTGTCCTCCGCCCAGGGCGACCCGCGCAACGTCACCCAGCACGTGGCCGACTTCTACGGCTCCTACATCGACGCCGTCTGGGCGACCGACGACAAGTCCGCCGGCGACGCCGCCAAGGCGCTGCGCGCCTTCTACCTCTCCGCCGCCGCCCAGAAGAAGGTCGCCGCCTTCGAGAAGAAGGAGCACGCCGACGGCATCCTCTTCGCGCAGAACGTGCCGGTGAAGTGGAAGGTGACCTACACCGGCTCCGGCGCCGGCCACGCCACCAGCCGGGTCACCCTCACCTGGGGCGACGGGCCGCACGCCGAGGTCAGCAGGATCGACGTGCAGTCCGACCTGAAGACCCTGAAGATCACCGACCTCAAGTCGGTCCGCTGACGGGGGGCGTGCGGTCCCGCCCCGCCCCCACTCGGGGCGGGGCTCACGCCTGCCCTGACGCACCGTGCGTCGTTGAACGAGCGTTCGAGCGGGCGAGCGCGAGGCCCTAGCGGTGCTCGGCGGTGGCCGTGGCCTGCCGTACGGCGTCACGACCGTGGTGACGGCGCCGCTCGACGGGCGTGCGATGCAGGGCGATGAGCGCGGCGTCGTCGCCCAGCCGGCCGCCGACATGCGCGAGCAGGTCGCGCCGGATGTGGTGCATCAGCGCCTCGGGACTGTCGTCCGTCCACCGTGCGACGCGGTCCGCCAGCGGGTAGAACCGGCCCTGCGCGTCCCGGGCCTCCACCACGCCGTCGGTGTAGAGCAGCAGCGTGTCACCGGGCTCGAAGGAGAACACGTCCAGGGTGTGCTCGGCACCCGCGTGCACCCCGAGGGGCGGCGAGGGGTGCAGACTCGGGACCGTGACGGCGTGACCGGGGCTCAGCAGCAGCGGCGGCGGATGGCCGGAGCTGGTCATCCGGGTGATCGGATCGCGGTCCGGGATCTCCACCAGCAGCGCCGTGGCGAACCGTTCGCCCGCCTCCTCCTCCGGCTCCAGATCGGCCGAGTACCGGGTGACGCTCTGCTCCAGCGTGTCGACCAGGTGCGCCAGCGACCCGTGCCGGTGTGCGCTCTCCCGGAAGGCACTGAGCAGCAGCGCGGCCTCGCCGATCGCGGGCAGGCCCTTGCCGCGGACGTCGCCGATCAGGACGCGTACCGCGCCCTCGCACAGCGTCGCCGCGTACAGGTCGCCGCCGATCTGTGCCTCGTCCTCGGCGGCCAGGTAGAGGGACGCGATCCGCAGCGGGCCGATCTGCTCGGGCAGCGGCCACATCAGTACGTGCTGCGCCGCCTCGGCGACCGTGCGGACCTGGGCCAGCTGGGCCCGGTGGCGCTCGCGCAGGGCGCTGTAGACGACCAGGATCACCGAGAGCACCGCGAGAGTGATGATCTGCACCACGTGGTTGGAGGTACCGATCCCGCCGTGGGTGAAGCCGATCAGGATCTGCGCGGCCAGTGCCAGCACACCGACGGCGGCCGTGGCCCGGGTCCCGGCGAAGGAGAGGGTGATCGCGGGCGCGATCACCAGGGCCGGGCCGAGGTGGACGTTGAGGGGTGTCTGCATGTCCACCACGGTGATCACCACGATGAGCACGACCGGGAGTAGCAGCAGAGCGTGTGTCGACTGCCATGGCCGCCGCGGGAGCGCCCTGAGCCGGGGTCTCATTCCTACAGCGTGCTCCCGGGCCGGACACGACGCACGTCAGTACGGCCGCGGCCCGGCTCCGCCGCATCCACCGCGGCAAGCTCAGCCCGGGACACCGGTGTGTTGATCATGCCGGCATGGGACGGCGCAGCCCCGCCCAGGCGCTCGCCGTGTCGCCGCGGAAGCGCGGGCCGGGGGGCCCGTGCCGTGGTTACGCCGGGACATGGCGCCGCTGCGGTGCACGGGCGTTCGCGGTGCCGTGGCGGACGTGCGGGGCGGAAGACGGGTTTCGTGGCATGCCGGGGTGTGCCGCCCAATCCGCGCCCAGGCGCTCGCCGTGCCGCTGCGGAAGTGCGGGCCGGGGCACCCGTACCGTGGTTACGCCGGGGAGGCCGTGCGCGGGCGTTCGCCGTGGGGCGGCGGACGTGCGGGCCGGGGCTTCCTGATCGCGCCGGGGCATGGCGCCGCCGCCGTGCACGGGTGTTCGCGGTGCTGTGGCGGACGTGCGGGGCGGGAGGCCGGTGCCGTGATCATGCCGGGGTGTGCCGCCCAAGCCGCCCCCAGGCGGTCACCGTGTCGCCGCGGAAGTGCGGGCCGGGGCACCCGTGTCGTGGTTACGCCGGGCCATGGCGGCGCGGCTGCGCACAGGCGGTCGCCGTCGGTTCCGGCCCAGGTCGTGGTGGGCCGGGCAGGTGCGTGAGCGCCAGGCCGCGCGCCGTGTCGCTGACCTCGCGCCGGGTACCCGTACGGCTCCCGGAGCCGCACCGGCCGGTCCGGGAGTGGAGCGTGCCGTGAACGGAGACGCCATGACGCACAACGGGGAGGACACCGCGCCCCTGAGGCGACCGGAGGTCACCGAACTCCGTCTCGCCGCGGACGGCCCGGACCGGTCCACCACGCCCGCACCCGGCCAGGCGGAGCTGCCGCAGGACCGCAGCCAGGCCATCCTGGAGGCCGCCAAGGAGATCGGCGCCCTGCTCAAACGGGCCGGCCACCCCTTCGCGCTCGCCGGCAGCGTGGCCGTGTACGCCCACGGCGGGAGCCGCTATCTCCAGCACGACGCCGACTTCTGCGTGTTGCGCGACGACGCCGAGGCGGTGGCCGCCACCCTGCGCGAGGCCGGCCTGCCCGTCCGCACCCCGCCCGAGGACTGGCTGCTGAAGACCACCTGTCAGGGGCAGAACGTCGACATCATCTTCGCTCTCGCGCATCAGCCCGTGACCAAGGACATGCTCGAGCGCGCTCCCGTCCTGCCGGTCGACTCGGTGCTGATGCCCGTCCTGTCCGCGACCGACCTGATCCACAGCCTGATCAGCGCCTTCTCGGAGCACTACTGCGACTTCGGTGCCGTCCTGCCGGTGGCCCGCGCCGTCCGCGAGAAGGTCGACTGGGACGAGGTCCGGGCGGCGGGCGGGGACCAGCCCATGCCCGCCGCCTTCCTCTTCCTCCTCGAACGGCTGAACGTGATCGACCCCCAGGAGGGGCAGCCATGACCGACACCAGCCCGCCGCCACCCCCGGCGGCCGGCAACCTGGACTACCGCGTCGCCCACCTCGCCGAGCGCCTGGCCGCCGGGGAGTGCGGGGAACTCGGCGTACGGCTGGAACTGCGCGGCGACGCCGTCCTGCTGACCGGTACCGTGCCGTCCACCCGGTGCCGGGACGACATCCTGCACCTGGCCCGCGAGGAACTGACGGGGCATCCTGTCCACTGCGACATCCTGGTCGCCGGAACCTCCTCGCCCGACCACGGAGAGGACCTGACATGATCCGCATCGCGGCCGTCGGGGACATCCACATGGGCCCCGAGAGCCAGGGCACGCTGCGCCCGTCGTTCGAGACGCTGCACGAGTGCGCGGACGTCCTGCTCCTCGCCGGCGACCTCACCCGGCACGGCACCACCGAGGAGGCCGCTGTCGTCGCACGGGAGATCAAGGACCTAGGGGTGCCGGTCGTGGCGGTTCTTGGCAACCACGACCACCACGACGAGCGTCCCGGGGAGGTCGCCGCGATCCTGCGGGACGCGGGGGCCCACGTCCTGGAGGGCCAGTCCGCCGTCGTCGGCGCCGACGGGGCACGGATCGGGGTCGCCGGCACGAAGGGCTTCGGCGGCGGTTTCGTCGGACGGTGCGCCGGGGAGTTCGGCGAGCCGCTGATGAAGGAGTTCGTCCGCTACAGCCGCCGGTGCGCCGACGGCCTGCACACCGCCCTGAAGGACCTCGCCGACCAGGACTGCGACGCGCGGATCGCCCTCACCCACTTCTCGCCCGTGCCGGACACCCTGGCCGGGGAGCCGCCGGAGATCTATCCGTTCCTCGGCAGCTATCTCCTCGCCGAGGCGATCGACACCGCCGGCGCCGACCTCGCCGTGCACGGCCACGCCCACGCCGGCACCGAGCACGGCATGACCAGCGGCGGCGTCCGTGTGCGGAACGTGGCCCAGCCGGTCATCGGCCAGGCGTTCCACGTCTACAACCTGCCGGCCCGCGGGGAGCAGGCGCCGGCGTGAGCGCCGCCCCGGCCGGGCCGACACGGCCGGACGAGCGTCGAGTCCCCGTGCCGGCACCCCGCCCGCGGCCCGCCTCCGCGTGCCGGGGGAGGAGCCCGGCCGCGGCTCGGCAGCGTCCCGGAGGAGGTCCCCATGCGTGATGAGCAGCGCGGGCGTACGGCGGCGCCGGGCCCCCGGTCGCGCTTCGGTGTGCCCGGTCACCGCTCGCCGCCCACCGGCACCGAACCGGCCACGGCCCGCAGCGCGTTGCGGCTGCGGCAACTGCTGTCCGCCGTCTTCCTGCCGCTGTTCGCGGCGGCGACCGCCGGGTTCGCGCTCTGGGCCGCGCGGCAGGGCCCCGGCGACAGCCCGGGCAGCGGCCCACTGACCGCGCTCGCGGTGGTGTGCGGTGTGCTCACGCTGGCCGCGGCGCTGGATCTCGTGGTGGTGACGGGGCGCAGACGGCGGGAGCGGGCCGCGGACACCTCCCGGCCCGGCTCCCGGCGCTGAGCCTCAGTACAGGCGCGTGAGCAGTTCCAGCACCTCCCGCTGCTGAGGCGGCCACGGCGCGTTCTTCGTCACCGCGTGCGCGCCCGCCGCGACGGTGGCAGTAGAGCCCGGTCGGCGCCCAGCAGGCGCAGCGGCCGCTTGACGTCCGGTGCCCCGGCCAGCTCCGACCCTGCTGTGGACGGTGCTGACCTTCCTCACCGAGATCGCGGGCAGGACGATCACGGGCGAGCGGCTGCCCGCCGACTTCCCGACCCGGGTGGGCGGTTGGCAGGCCCTGTCCCTCTACGTCTGCTACACGCCCCTGCTCCTGTGGGGTCCCCTCCTCGGAGCACTGACGGTCGCCTATGCGAGACGCCGTGACCGCGGCGCCCCGCTCAGCGATTGACGGCCCGCATCCCGGCCTCGTCGTACCGCTCACCCGCCGCGGACGGCAGCTCCGCGTCGATGCGGGCCAGGTCCTCCTTGGTCAGCTCGATGCCGACCGCGCCGGCGTTCTGCTCCAGGTAGGTGCGCCGCTTGGTGCCCGGGATCGGCACCAGGTCCTCGCCCTGGGCCAGCACCCAGGCGATGGCCAGCTGGGCCGGCGTCACGTCCTTCTCGGCGGCGATCTCCTTGACCTTGGCCGCCAGCCGCAGGTTCGCCTCCAGGTTGGCGTCCGTGAAGCGCGGGTTGTTGCGGCGGAAGTCGTTCTCGTCCAGCTCGTCCGGGGAACTGAACCGGCCCGCGAGGAAGCCGCGGCCGAGCGGGGAGTACGGCACGAAGCCGATGCCCAGCTCCCGGCAGACGGGCAGCACCTCGGCCTCCACGTCCCGCGTCCACAACGAGTACTCGGTCTGCACGGCCGTGACCGGGTGCACCGCATGCGCCCTGCGGATGGTCTCCGCGCTCGCCTCGCTCAGCCCGATGTGCCGCACCTTGCCCTCGGCGACCAGCTCGCCCAGCGCGCCGACCGTCTCCTCGATGGGTACGTTCGGGTCGACGCGGTGCTGGTAGTACAGGTCGATGTGGTCGGTGCCCAGCCGCTGCAGCGAGCCGTGGACCGAGCTGCGCACGTGCTCCGCGGAGCCGTCCTGCCGGCCGATCGTGCTCATGTCGCCCGGCACGGCGTCGTCCATCCGGTAGTTGAACTTCGTCGCGATCACATAGTCGTCGCGGTGCCCCCGGATCGCCTCGCCGACCAGGGACTCATTGGTGAGGGGGCCGTACACCTGGGCGGTGTCGAGGAAGGTGACTCCCAGCTCGCGGGCGCGTCGGATCGTGGCGACGCCCTCGTCCTGGTCGGCGGAGCCGTAGAAGGCGGACATCCCCATGCATCCGAGGCCGATGGCCGATACCTGGAGGTCCCGCAGACTGCGCTTCTGCATGTGGTGTCCCAGCCTTTCCTGCACACTCGGTGTGGTCGCTCCGTGCGGCACGCGGAGAAGGCCCTCAGCTGCCGTACGTCTGCGACGCTACGAGTTGGAGCGCTCTCCAAGTCAAGCAACGCTCCGGGCCGGGATCAGGAATCCAGCCTGACCGGCAGCTCGTACAGGTCGTTCTGGGTGACCACCGTCTTGGTGCGCAGTTCCGTCGCCGGCACCGGCAGGTTTTCCCGATCACCGCGGACCAGTCCGCCTCGCCGGGGAACACGGAGCGGTCACACCCGTGCGTCTGCCGTCAAGAGGACGGCTCGCGCACTCCGGTCCCGGGCACCCCGCCGAGCTGCAACAGGAGCCTGTACTGGAGGACGGATCCGAGGGGGTGGAGGTTGCCTTCCCGGCCCGGATTCCGCCGCTGTGGACCTGTGGGTCTTCCCACACCCGCGTGCCTCGGCAATGGATCTTGACGCCCGCCCCCCGGCTCGCTGAACTGTCACCGATCGGGTCTCACCACCACAGAGGCCCACACCGGGGGAGGGACCGGGCGCATGTCGGAACGACAGCAGCGCGACCAGCGGCTGATCGGCGCGTTCCAGACCGCGGGCGGCGCTTCCGGCTGAGGCGCCGGTGCCGGGCCCCGCGCGCGGGGTGGGAGACCGGGCAAGATCCGTACATCTCTACGATGGCGACCTGAACGGGCGGATGACGGGAAAACGCCCTGTGACCGGAATACCGGACGCGGGGTGAAGGGGGCGATAGACATGACGGGGGAGCGAAGGCGATGGGCTGCCGTGTCTCATGACGACTGAGGGGCGCGTCGACCGGTGCCGCGTGCTGCTCGCACGGGCGGCCCGTTTCACGGGGCGCACGCTGAGGGGCGAGTGGCACGCCATCGTTGTCGAGCCGGTGCGGCGGCTGGCGCGGCGCGGACTGTCCGGACTGCTGCTGGCGTCCGTCGCCGCGTTCGGCGTCATCTTCTTCCACGCGATCGCCCAGCACCCGCTCGGCGCGGTGTGGGTGACGCGGCTCGGCGGCGTCAGGGCCGACCTCCCGCTGTGGCTGTCGCTGCTGCGCACGCCCGTGTCGTTGTACGTCCCCGCCCTCGATCTGCCGGTCTGGGCGGGCATCACCCAGCTGTTCCTCGCCTTCGCCTGGGCCGAACTGGCTCTGGGCCGGGCCCGGACACTGGCGATCTCCTACGCCACCACCGTGGCCGGCACGCTCACCGCCCGCATGATGATCGCGGCGGGTCCCGGCTGGTGCGGCTTCGGGCTGCCGCACGCGTACGGGCAGGTACTGGACACCGGACCGTCCGCGGCCGTGGTCGGCCTGTTCACCTACCTCTCGGTGATCAAGCGTGCGCCCGTGGTGTTCACCCTGACCGGCGGCTCGATGGTGTGGGAGTCCGTCGCCGTCCCCAACCTGGCCGGCCGAGAACACCTGATCGCGGTGGGCTCGGCGATCGTCCTCGGTCTCCTGCACGGCCACGGCGCACGACTGCGGGCACGCCTGGGGTCCCTGCTGCTCGTCCGGAAGGGCGGGCCCGAGCCGGGCGGGACGACGGCCACCCCCTCGCCCACCGGCCCGGAGGCCACCGCTCCCGCGCCGCCCCGTGCCGTGCCCGCTCCGGCGACCGCCGAGCGTTCGCCCGCCGAGCGCGCGACGGACACGGCGATGACGTCCCTGGAGTGCTGATCCGCCGCGTCCGCGTGTGGCGCCGACCACCCCGTCGGTGTGATGGTTTTCGCACGTGGACACGCGCGGCCACCCCCTAAGGTGGCCCGCGAGGTACGGCAGGGCGTGGCAGACACCATGGTGTTCGTCGCCGGCAGGCAGCTGAAGGGAATCCAGGATGTTCCGCAAGGTGCTGGTCGCCAACCGTGGCGAGATCGCGATCCGCGCGTTCCGGGCGGGCTACGAGCTCGGCGCGCGCACCGTCGCCGTGTTCCCGCACGAGGACCGCAACTCGCTGCACCGACTGAAGGCCGACGAGGCGTACGAGATCGGGGAGCCGGGGCACCCGGTGCGTGCCTACCTCTCCGTCGAGGAGATCGTGGGCGCCGCCCGCCGGGCCGGCGCCGATGCCGTCTACCCGGGCTACGGCTTCCTCTCCGAGAACCCGGAACTGGCCCGCGCCTGCGAGGAGGCGGGCATCACCTTCGTCGGCCCGAGCGCGGCCACCCTGGAGCTGACCGGCAACAAGGCCCGCGCGGTCGCCGCCGCCCGCGCCGCCGGCGTGCCCGTGCTCGGCTCCTCCCAGCCGTCCAACGATGTCGACGAACTGGTGCGCGCCGCCGAGGACATCGGCTTCCCCGTCTTCGTCAAGGCCGTCGCGGGCGGCGGCGGGCGCGGCATGCGCCGCGTGGAGGACGCCGCCCTGCTGCGCGAGTCCATCGAGGCCGCCTCCCGCGAGGCCGACGCCGCGTTCGGCGACCCGACCGTCTTCCTGGAGAAGGCCGTCGTCGACCCGCGCCACATCGAGGTGCAGATCCTCGCCGACGGCGAGGGCAACGTCATCCACCTCTACGAGCGCGACTGCTCGCTCCAGCGCCGCCACCAGAAGGTCATCGAGCTGGCCCCCGCCCCCAACCTCGACCCCGAGGTACGGGCGCGGATCTGCGACGACGCGGTGCGCTTCGCCCGCGAGATCGGCTACCGCAACGCCGGCACCGTCGAGTTCCTCCTCGACCCCGCCGGCAACCACGTCTTCATCGAGATGAACCCGCGCATCCAGGTCGAGCACACCGTGACCGAGGAGGTCACGGACGTCGACCTGGTCCAGGCCCAGCTGCGCATCGCCTCCGGCGAGACCCTCGCCGACCTCGGCCTCGCCCAGGACACCATCACCCTGCGCGGCGCCGCCCTGCAGTGCCGTATCACCACCGAGGACCCCGCCAACGGCTTCCGCCCGGACACCGGCCGGATCAGCGCGTACCGCTCCCCGGGCGGCTCCGGCATCCGCCTGGACGGCGGAACCACCCACGCCGGTACGGAGATCAGCGCGCACTTCGACTCGATGCTGGTCAAACTCACCTGCCGGGGCCGGGACTTCAGGGCCGCCGTGGGCCGCGCCCGGCGTGCCGTGGCCGAGTTCCGCATCCGGGGCGTGGCCACCAACATCCCGTTCCTGCAGGCCGTGTTGGACGACCCCGACTTCCAGGCGGGCCGGGTCACCACCTCCTTCATCGAGCAGCGCCCGCACCTGCTCACGTCCCGCTCCTCCGCGGACCGCGGCACCAAGCTGCTCACCTACCTCGCCGACGTGACGGTCAACAAGCCGCACGGCGAACGCCCCGACCTGCTCGACCCCGTCACCAAGCTGCCGCCGCTGCCGGCCGGCGAGCCCCCGGCCGGCTCCCACCAGCTGCTGGTCGACCTCGGCCCCGAGGGCTTCGCCCGCAGGCTGCGCGAGTCGCCGACCATCGGCGTCACCGACACCACCTTCCGCGACGCCCACCAGTCCCTGCTCGCGACCCGCGTGCGCAGCAAGGACCTGCTCGCCGTCGCCCCGGTCGTCGCCCGCACCCTGCCGCAGCTGCTCTCCCTGGAGTGCTGGGGCGGCGCGACGTACGACGTGGCGCTGCGCTTCCTCGCCGAGGACCCCTGGGAGCGGCTCGCCGCCCTGCGCGAGGCCGTGCCCAACATCTGTCTGCAGATGCTGCTGCGCGGCCGCAACACCGTCGGCTACACGCCGTACCCGACCGAGGTGACCGACGCGTTCGTGCAGGAGGCCGCCGCCACCGGCATCGACATCTTCCGCATCTTCGACGCCCTCAACGACGTCGGCCAGATGCGCCCCGCCATCGAGGCCGTGCGCGAGACCGGCACCGCGATCGCCGAGGTCGCCCTCTGCTACACGGCCGACCTCAACGATCCGTCGGAGCGGCTCTACACCCTCGACTACTACCTGCGCCTGGCCGAGCAGATCGTCGAGGCCGGCGCCCATGTCCTCGCGGTCAAGGACATGGCCGGACTGCTGCGTGCCCCGGCCGCGGCCAAGCTCGTCTCCGCGCTGCGCCGCGAGTTCGACCTGCCCGTGCACCTGCACACGCACGACACGGCGGGCGGCCAGCTGGCCACCTACCTCGCCGCGATCCAGGCGGGCGCCGACGCGGTGGACGGCGCGGTCGCCTCCATGGCCGGTACGACCTCCCAGCCCTCCCTGTCGGCGCTGGTGGCCGCCACCGACCACTCCGACCGCCCCACCGGCCTCGACCTGCAGGCCGTCGGCGACCTGGAGCCGTACTGGGAGGGCGTCCGCAAGATCTACGCGCCCTTCGAGGCGGGCCTCGCCTCCCCGACCGGCCGGGTCTACCACCACGAGATCCCCGGCGGCCAGCTGTCCAACCTGCGCACCCAGGCCGTCGCCCTCGGCCTCGGCGACCGTTTCGAGGACATCGAGGCGATGTACGCCGCCGCCGACCGCATCCTCGGCCGCCTGGTCAAGGTCACCCCGTCCTCCAAGGTGGTCGGCGACCTCGCCCTGCACCTCGTCGGCGCCGGCGTCTCCCCGAAGGACTTCGAGGAGACGCCCGACAGGTTCGACATCCCGGACTCGGTGATCGGCTTCCTGCGCGGCGAGCTGGGCACCCCGCCCGGCGGCTGGCCCGAGCCGTTCCGCACCAAGGCCCTGAACGGCCGGGCCGCGGCCAAGCCCGCGCCGGACCTGTCCGCCGAGGACCGCGAGGGCTTGGCCAAGGACCCCCGCGCCACCCTCAACCGGCTGCTGTTCCCCGGCCCGACGCGGGAGTTCGACACCCACCGGCAGGCCTTCGGTGACACCAGCGTCCTGGACAGCAAGGCGTTCTTCTACGGACTGCGTCCCGCCAAGGAGTACGCCGTCGACCTGGAGCCGGGCGTCCGGCTGCTGATCGAGTTGCAGGCGATCGGTGAGGCGGACGAGCGGGGCATGCGCACGGTGATGTCCACGCTCAACGGACAGTTGCGGCCCATCCAGGTCCGCGACCGGGCCGCGGCCTCGGACGTGCCGGTGACGGAGAAGGCCGACCGCGCCAACCCCGGCCATGTGGCGGCGCCGTTCGCCGGTGTGGTGACCCTGGCGGTGACCGAGGGCGACGAGGTCGCCGCCGGCGCCACCGTCGCGACCATCGAGGCGATGAAGATGGAGGCCACCATCACCGCGCCGAAGGCGGGCCGGGTGTCACGGCTGGCCATCAACCGCATCCAGCAGGTGGAGGGCGGCGACCTGCTGGTCGAACTCGACTGACATGCCAAGCGCCTGACGCCCCGTGGGCCGCGGCCGGGATCCGGCCGCGGCCCACGCATCCGCGCGCACGGCCCCAGCCGACCGTCGAGACGCCGCCGGAGCCGTGCGAGCAGCGCGGCGGGGCGTCAGTTCCAGAGCGGGTAGGTCATGACCTGCTGGAAGCCCTCGGGCCGGGCGTCTTCGTAGGTGAGGCTCATCCGGGTGTAGTGCTGCACGCCCGGGTTCTTCTTCCACGGCCTGGGCTCGTCGAGCCGGACGGTCACGGGGTAGCCGTGGAACCGGCCGGCCGCGCAGTTCGGCTTGCAGTCGTTGACCAGGTTCACGCCCGTGGCCGTCGCCTCGTCCGGGCTCCACTGCGACCAGCGGAGCCCGGCGAGGCGGCTGTTGCCGTCGCCGCAGGCCAGGATGAAGTCGGCCGGGCGCACGTTCTGGCGCCAGAAGCAGTCGACGAGGACGGGGCGCGGCGTATCGGCCTTGGCGGCCGTGGCCGGCGGATTCGCCGAGGCCGTGGTCATGGCCGCCGTCAGAAGGGCGCCTGCCGCAAGGGTGACCGCCGTACCCATCACTGATCCGCGCATGGTCGCTCCCACCCGTCGTGCTGTGTCCGACCGCGTTCACTCGACGCTACGACCGTACGGCCGATTGCACCAGTCGCGCAGGTCGGGGCGCGTGTCAGCCGTGTTTGACGGTCAGGCCGTAGAACGCGACGCGGGCACCGTTGGTGGTGCTGTCCGAGGAGGACTGGTTGTACGAGCCCGCCTTGAAGTACTGCTTGTACTGCTGGAAGGACGACGGGATGGCGTAGTGGGTGGTGCTGCCGTTGACCGTCAGGTCGATGGTGTTCCCGCCGGAGACGGCGATGGTGTAGCTCCAGGTCTTCCCGATCGACACATGTCCCACGGTGTGCGCGGTCTGCCCGCCGGACGGCGAGTTCTCCGTGCCGAGGACGATGTCGCCGTTGGCGTGGTAATACAGCTCCAGCAGGGGCTTGGTGGAGGAGCCGCCGCTGCCGAGGTGGATCTGCCCGACGCACACGTTCTTCGTCACCGAGACCACCCGCAGGGTCGCGCTCATCCTGTGCGAGCCGGACAGCGCCCAGTCGGCGGCGCTGCCGTCGCGGTTCATCTCGCGCAGCTCGGAGCGGGCGTAGTTCGAGTTCGGCGTGGTGACGCCCTTCTCCGGGGCCCAGAAGGTCATGGCCCCGTCGCGGGTGTCGGTGTAGAAGTACGCGTCCTGGTAGCCGTTCGCTCCCTGGAGCCGGGACGACGGGATCGTGGTCGGGCTGCCGGGGGAGCCCACGGGCTCCTGGAGCTCCCAGACGGACAGGTCGAAGTTGCCGCCGGGGGCGACGTGCGGGTCCGCGGCGAGCGCGCTGGGGCTGCCGAGGAGGGCGAGCGCGAGGGCGAGGCCCGCGGTGGTCGGCACCGCGAGGAGCCGGACTCGGGTCATGGGGGGTCCCTTCGTCGGACCGGATGCGTTCAACATTCTGAACGCTGAACGCATCCTTGGTCGCTGGTGACCCGAGAAGCTAGAGGTCTGAACCAAACACGTCAAGAGGTTCAGCAGGCGCCCTCGTCCTGCCACGGCCCCCATTCCGAGGCGCCGGGCACCTCGTTCTGGGTCCACCACTTGGCCTTCCAGTTGTGCCGGCCGTACGAGACCTCGTTGCCGGCCGTGTACACCGAAGAGGCGCTCCAGGCGGTCTTGCAGGAGGTGGGCGTGGGTGTCGGGGTCGGCGTGGTGGTCGGTGGCGTGACGCCCGCGAACTTCACCGAGTACTTGGCGAAGTCCCAGGAGTTCTGGGCCACGCTGGAACAGGTGCCGGACGTGCGGCCGCCGTTGTCCGGCGGGTTGCACTGGCGGTCGCGGTTCAGGGACCAGAACGTGAACCGGTCCATGTTGTGGCTGGTCGCGTAGTCCAGCACGGTCTGGAAGTCGGCCTGGGTGAAGATCTCGCCCGTGTCGCTGCGGCCGTTCATGCCGGAGAAGCCCTCGTGGGCGTACGCGGTCGCCTGGTCCCAGCCGAAGGTCGACTGCAGGATCGAGTTGAAGTTGGTCAGCGCGCTGGTCTGGCTCGCCGCGCCGTTGAAGCCGCCGTCGAACGGCATGATGGAGAAGTTGTTCGGCGTGAAGCCCTGCGACTTGGCCTCCAGCAGCATCTGCTTGCCGAACCAGCCGGTGCCGTCCGCGGTGCCGGCCGTCGTCACGGAGACGTACAGCCCCGGGTTGTTCTGCTGGAGGATCTTGGCCGCGCCGATCTCGTTCTTGACGGCCGCGGTGTTCTCGTACTCCGGCTCCTCCAGGTCGAAGTCGATGGCGTGCAGCCCGTACTTGGTGATGACCTGCTGGTAGGCCGCCGCCGTGGCGGCGGCGTCCGCGCACGCCTGGCCGAGCTTCGTGCCGCCGTAGCCGCCGATGGAGACCGACACGTCACCGCCCTTGGCGCGGATCGTGCTGATCATCGACTGGACGGCCGTGTCCGAGGAGACGGACGCGGTGCCGCCCCAAGTGGGCGAACAGCCGCCCCCGTTGGGGGCGAGGATGAAGGCCAGCTGGAAGGCCTTGAGTCCGGTCGCGTCCATGATGGCGGACGGGTCCGGCGGGTCGTTGTCCAGCGGCATCAGATAGGGGGCCGCCGCGTACCAGCGATTGCCGAGCGCGGTGGTCGCGCCCGAGGCGTTGCTCGCGACGAGCGCGGTGGTGCCCGCGGCGGCGAGCGTGACGGCGGCCGCCGCGCCCAGGCATGCCCGAAGACGTCTCACTGCGTGCCTCCAGAGGGTGGGGGTGGGGAGGTCCCCAGAGCAGGGGAGCCCCACCCTCCGGGAGCTGTCGCGCTCGCGTCAACAAGTTGGACTAGACCAACCCGTGCTTTGGACTAGACCATACGATTCCTTTACCTCCCGTCGACCAGGCGCAGGGTGAAGCCCCGGTCCAGTGACAGGCGTGGCGTGGCGACGGTCGTGACGTGCGTGCCGGGGTCGTACGACCAGGCGGAGGCGGGCAGTTGGCGGCCGTCGAGGAGAACCCGCCGGGGCGCCGTGCCGCCGTGCACGGTGAACCGGTAGGAACGGCCGTCCACCTTGCCGGCGTACTCGCCCCTGCTCGCCCCCACCGACGCGACCGTCCCGTCGCCGTCGGCGTGCACGGAGACCCGCTGGGTGGCGGCCGCGCCACGGGCGAAGTCGCGGGTCACCCCGTCGTCCTCGTACAGGGTGTAGCGACTCGTGCCATGGGCAGCCGGATACAGGTCCCAGTCCAGCTCGTGCCGGTCCCGGGTCTGCCAACTCGTCGTCCCCTCCGGCCACATCGGCACGATCGCACCCTCGCGCACGAACAGCGGGAGCGTGTCGAGCGGCGCGTGGTAGCCGTTGACCGTGGTCGGACCCCGGTAGGTGCGGCCGGTCCAGTAGTCGGTCCAGGTGCCCTTCGGGAGGCGGATCCCGTCGCGGGTGTCGGAGTCCTCGTACACTGGGGCGACGAGGAAGTCCGGGCCCGAAAGGAACTCGTACTTCGCCTGGTCCGTGAGCGTCCCCGGGTCGTCCGGGTACTCCAGCCACAGCGGACGCACCGCGCCGACACCGGTCTTCGCCGCTTCGGCGGACAGGGTGTACATGTACGGCAGCAGCCGCTCCTTCAGCTGCAGGTACTTGCGGTTGACGGAGGTGTACGGCTCGCCGTCGAGCCAGGGCTGCTGGTCGGCCGGCTTCTTGGTGGTGATGTCGGTCGCCCAGCCGTCCATGGTCATGATGGCCGGCAGGAACGCCTTCCACTGCAGGTCCCGGGCGTACATCTTGGCGTCGTGGCGGTAGATGCTGCCCACGTCACCGGTGTTGTAGGCGATGCCGGAGAGGGTCGCGCCGGCGTAGGTCGGGATCTGCCAGCGGATGTAGTCCCAGGACAGCTTCTGGTCGCCGCTCCACAGCACCCCGCAGCGCTGGGCGCCCGCCCAGGACACCGGCAGCCACACGAAACCGCGCGCGTCGCTGTTGTCCTCGATCCCCTTCTTGGCCGCGTCGCACGCGTCCAGCGCGAACCTGTAGCCGTTGCCGACCCAGGCCACGTCCAGCTTGGCCACCCGCTGGCCCGCCTTGACCTGGTCGGCCAGCTTGTCGATGCCGTCCTGGGTCCACAGGCCGAGCTGGGCATGGTGGTCCCGCAGGCCCGCGGCGGTCTGCTCCAGGTTCTCGTAGCCGCAGCCGTAGCCGTCGTTGACCAGCATCCAGCCGAGCGGCATCCGGTGCTGGGTGTACCCGTCAGCGATCTTCAGCGCGTCCAGGGTGTGCCGCTCGCCGCGGTTGGCGTTGTGCAGGTAGCAGTCGGAGTCACCGGGTTCGAGTCCGTACACCGGAGGCATGAACGGCTTGCCCACCAGTGCCGTGTACTTGCCGATGACCTGCTTGGCGTCACCGAGGAAGTAGTAGGCGTCCAGGCGCCGCTCCTGCTGGCCGGTGGTCACCGGCGAGCCGAAGGTGTACACGCCCGGGGCGAAGGTGTTGCGGAAGGCGCCGTAGCCCGCGCTGGAGAGGTAGAAGGGCTGGGAGTTGTTGTAACCGCCCTCGTCCCAGTCGAAGCTGTTGGACACGTACATGGTCTGCCCGCGGTGCGAGAAACTGCCGTTCTGCTCGCCGCCGCCGAAGAACTGCTCGTCCGCGCCCCGCTGGAGACTCTGCCGCATCCCGCCGGTCGACCAGCGCAGCGGCTTGTCCTCCTGCCAGATCCGGGTGCGGTTGTCGGGCTTGTACAACCCGAAGCGCAGCGGGCTCTTGTACACACGCAGGACGGCCCGCGGGGAGCGGATGCCGTAGTAGTCGCCCGCGTCGAAGGACGAGGTGTGCCGCTCCCGTGCGGGCTGCTCGCGCACGATCGCCGTGCCCGCCGGATCGCTCAGCGAGCCGGACGGGTCGGCCTGCAGCCGCAGTTGGCCCCCGGTCAGGAAATCCGCGCGCGCCGTGAGCTGTCCCGCCTTGACGGTGTAACTGCCGTCGCCACCGGAGAAGGACGTGAGATCGCCGGCGTCCGTGGTCGCGGGCAGGTACGCGGTGCCCGTGAAGGAGTCGTCGTGCACGTCGTACGGCACGACGACCACGTGGTACGTCCCCGACGCCCGCGGGATCACGGTGGCCTCCGGGTCGGCGGTGCCCGCGCTGGACGCCACCTGTTTGCCGTGGTCGTCGAAGACGTACAGGTCGAAGTCGTCCGAGGGCTTCTCCCACCTGACCGACAGGGGCACGCCTCCCTCGGGGTTGTCGTCCCAGTATTCGTCCGGTACCGAGACGGTCAGGTCGAAGCGGTCGCAGACCTTGTCGTCCGGGTCCGTCGCGGCGTCCGGGCAGCTCTCGGTGCCGCCGCCGGTGCCTTTGGCGTAGACCGGGCTCTGCCAGCTGACGCTGCCGTGAGCGGGGTCCAGTACGGCGCCGGAGGCGGTGGCGGCGGCCCGGGCGGGCGCCGGGACGGCGAGCGCGGTTCCCGCCAGGGCGGTCGCCAGCGCCAGCGGTACCCAGGCGGGCCACGGCACACGGTGTCGCAGTCTTCGCGGTCTTTGCACGGCGGAACAGCTCCCCTCGCAGCACTGCGGACTGACTGTTCTTGCGGATAATGCTCGTACGCGCTCGAAATTGGCTTCAATCGAGCAACTTCACGCACGAAGACTCGGGGCTGGTACAGGTTCATGTCAAGGGCGCGGCTCCCGGACGCGGTGTCACGGCCAACTGCCGGGGGCGAGCGGGTCGGAGAGGCCGGCGCGGTGGAGGAACTCCGCGCGGATGCGGTCGGCGACGGCGGGGTCGGTGCCGCGAGCGGCTGGTCCAGCTCCACCGGCAGGGAGTTGTGGCGCTCGTCGCGGACGACCGCGCACCGGGCGTCGGTGGGCGTGTCCGGGCGGCCGGGGCGCCCCGGAGGGCCGGACGGCCACTCCCGCCGGGCCGCGGCGGCCGGCTGCCGCCGGGCCCGCTGCGGGAGCCGGAGCGGCAGACTTGTCACGATGTCGGCAGACCCGTGGCGGATCATCCGCCGCCTGAGGCACCCTTGACAGTGTGCGTACGGTTTCGCGACGTTTGAGACGTCGCGCGGGGAGGGGATTTCTGCGCACATCGGAACCAGCGGCAGGACGCGCTCTGCGCGTCATGGGGGGAGCGGTCGCCCATGCGATCCATGAGCCACGATCCATACGCCTCACCGGCCTGTGCCGCCTCGGGCACACCGTTCGCGGAGCCTGCGGAAGGACGGTCGAACTGAGGTGGACATCACCATCCACAGACCCGGCGAGCTCACGCCCGAGCTGCGCGGGGCCTGGCACCGTGCGATGGACGAGTCGCCCGAGTACTCCAATCCTTTCCTGGCACCGGAGTTCGCGATCGGCGTCGGCCGGTACCGCCGGGGGGTCCGGGTGGCGGTCCTGCGCGAGGGCGGGGAGCCCGCCGGGTTCTTCCCCTACGAGCGGGGGCCGTTCGGCACCGGGCGGGCCGTCGGGCTCGGACTGTCCGACTGCCAGGCCCTGGTGCACCGGCCCGGGGTCACCTGGAACGCCGGGGAACTGCTGCGGGCCTGCGGACTCAGCATCTTCGAGTTCGACCATCTCGTCCAGGAGCAGCGGCCGTTCGCCCCCCATGTCACCGGCACCTTCGCCTCACCCGTGATCGATGTGAAGCCCGGCGACGGCGGCTATCCGGACTGGCTGCGCGGGACCTACCCCGGGCTGGCCAAGACCACGCTGAAGAAGGAACGGCGGCTCGCCCGGGACATCGGGGAGGTGCGCTTCGAGTTCGACGAGCGCGACCCGCAGGTGCTGCGCACGCTGATGCGCTGGAAGTCGGCGCAGTACCGCAGGACCGGCCGCATGGACCGGTTCTCCCGGCCCTGGATCGTGGGCCTGGTCGACCACCTCTTCCGAGTCCGCGAGGAGCACTTCACCGGAGTGCTGTCGGTGCTGTACGCGGGCGACCGCCCGGTCGCGGCCCACTTCGGCCCCCGCTCGAGCACGGTGCTGGCGGCCTGGTTCACCGCGTACGACCCCGAACTGCACTACTACTCACCCGGGTTGATGATGCACCTGCGCACCGCCGAGGCGGCCGCACGGCACGGGGTGACCCTCGTGGACCTCGGACGGGGCGACAAGGAGTACAAGGACTGGCTCAAGACCCGCGAGCTGCGGGTCGCCGAGGGCTTCGCGGCCCGCCGGCACCCGGTCGCGCTGACCCACCGGCTGTGGCGCAGGCCGGTGCGGGGGCTGCGGAACACGGTCAACGCCCATCCACAGCTGCGCGAGCCGGCCGACCGGCTGCTGAAGACGATGGGCAGGATGCGCAGTCAGGGCGTGGCGGCTTCCCCGGACACCCCGAGGATCCACCTCCCGGAGCGGTAGTTACTGGCAGGTTCCCGTCAAAATTTCGCCAAGCGGCGGACGTTTTCGCGCCGACGTGATCAGGTCTCCTGTGTCAGCAGTGTCGCTGCACCCTGGAGGCCCTTGGTGTCCGTACCATCCCACAGAAGACGGTGGTTCACCGTCTGTGCGCTCGCCGCGTCCGCCGCACTCGTCGCGATCCCCCCGTCCGCCGCCTCCGGGCGCTCGCCGAGCCCCTTCGGCGTCCGTGTCCTCGGTCAACTCGCCAAGGAACGCGAGCAGTCGGTGGGTGCCGTGTCGCCGCACGTGGCGGCGGACGACGACGGCAACGAGGCGGACGAGATCGCCGAGGGCGCGGACCAGTACGCCGAGGCCCGCACCTCGCCGGGCGTGGTCGCCCCGGGCGCCTACGGTGCCGCCTGGCACGATCTGGCCAACCTCAGGAGCACGGGCGGCAGGTGGCACAACATCACCGACCTGCCGTACAACTCCGACGACCCGCGTTACCGCGACATCGACTCCAACTCCAGCGGCGGAGGCGGCAACGTCACCGGCCGGATGGCCGCCGTGGCCGCCGACGACGACGGCTACGTCTACGCGGGCAGCGCCGGCGGCGGGGTGTGGCGCTCGCGCAGCGGGGGCGGCCACTGGCAGCCCATCAGCGACCGGCTGCCCGCCCAGTCCACCGGCGCCCTCACCGTCGACGGCGCCGGCCGGCTGTGGCTGGGCACCGGCGAGGCCACCACCAACGCCGACGCCTACCTCGGCAGCGGCGTCTACGTCCTCACCCACCCGCACCACGGCACCTTCTCCGCGCGCAGCCGGGTCGGCGGCTCCGAGCTGGAGAGCACCACCATCCACGAGCTGCGTTTCGGCGGCGGCAAGGTGTGGGCGGCGACCAGCGAGGGCGTGTGGAGCCACTCCACCAGGAAGCTGAGCGGCCACTGGAAGCGGGAGTTCGCACCCAACCCCGACTTCCTGCCCGGCGGTTCGAAGGCCGACGACCCGGACGCCCCGTACAAGAACATCGCCAACGACATCGCCATCGACCCCAGGGACCCGTCCAAGGTGGTCCTCGCCGTCGGCTGGCGCAGCGGTGACGACTACAACGGCTTCTACACGAAGACGGGCGGCACCTGGACCCGGATCACCGGCGGTCTCGGTGACCTCCCCGCCGACGCCGGCAACGTCGGCAACGTCACCTTCGCCCGCTCCGCCGACGGCTCCCGCTACTACGCGATCGACCAGTCCCCGGAGCAGCTGAGCACCAACCCGGACAGCGGCCTGGAGGGCATCTTCGTCTCCAAGTCCGGCTCGCCGACGGGCCCCTGGACGAAGATCGCCGACTACAAGGGACTGGCAGCCGACAACTCGGCGCTGACGACAGCCGGCTACATGCCCGGCGTCCAGGCCTGGTACAACCAGTTCCTGGCCGTGGACCCGGGCGATGCGCAGCACGTGTACGCGGGCCTGGAGGAGGTCTACGAGACCAAGGACGGCGGCGGCAACTGGTCCACCGTCGGCCCGTACTGGAACTTCACCTTCTCCTGCTGGAACATCGACCCCGCCAAGCAGACCGGTGACTGCAACCCGACCACCCACTCCGACCAGCACGGCGTCGCGATCGGCCGCTACCACGGCAAGAGCTTCGTGTACGTCGGCAACGACGGCGGCATCTACAAGCGCCCGGTGAACGGCTCCCAGGACGCCTCCGGCCACGCCACCGACTGGACGTCCCTGAACGACGGCACCATCGACACCCTGCAGTACTACTCCGTCGGCATCGGCAAGGACCCCGACCACGGCGGCCTGTCCGTCACCGGCGGCCTGCAGGACAACGGCCAGTCCGTCCTGCGGAGCAACGACAAGGTGATGGGCTCCAACTTCGGCGGCGACGGCGGCGACACCCTCACCGATCCCGCCAACGGCTGCAACATCGCCCAGGAGTACGTCTACCTCGCCGTCCAGGTCACGCAGAACTGCGCGGTGAACGACGGCAGCTGGACCACCGACCCGGCCAAGGCGACCTCGTACTCGGTCGCCCCGCCCGACAACGCCACCAGCGAGGCCCGCTTCATCGCCCCGCTCGCGACGGACATGAAGGACGGCAACACCTGGGTCGCCGGCGGCCGCCACATCTGGGTCCAGACCCACGGCTACGCCATCCGCAGTGGCAAGGAGTGGACCAGCGTCCACGACTTCGGCGCCGGCCGCACCGCGACCGCCGTCGCCGCGTCCGGCGGCAGGATCTACGCCGCCTGGTGCGGCCCCTGCAACAACCAGGGCTTCGCCCGTGGCATCTCCGTCGGCAACGCGGACGGCACCGGCTGGCACGACATCAGCCTCCCGGTCGACGGGACGGTGCCGAACCGCTACCTCAGCGGCTTCGCCATCGACCCGAACAACGCCGACCACGTCTTCCTCGCCGTCAACGGCTTCTCCCGGCACTGGACCGAGGGCCCCGGCGCGGGCGTCGGCCACGTCTTCGAGTCCACCGACGGCGGCACCACCTGGAAGGACGTCTCGGCCAACCTGCCCGACGTGCCCACGGACTCGGCGCTGGTGACGGCGGACGGCGGCCTCGCCGTCGCCACCGACCTCGGCGTCGTCTACCGCGCCCCGGGCCGCACCGGCTGGCAGCGGATCGGCAGCCTGCCGGCCGTCGCCGTGCTCCAGCTCAAGACGAGCCCGGACGGCGGCACGCTGTACGCCGCGACGCACGGCCGCGGGATCTACACCGTCAGGGTGCGGGACCTGCGCTGAGCGCCCGATGAGACAGGAGGGGTGGCCCCGGTGGACCGGGGTCACCCCTCCCGCGCGTACGGCACCACGTCCACGTCCAGCGTGAAGACCGGCCGCGCGGCCCCGGCCACGTCCGGTGTCCTGGCCACGGCGGTGACCCGCGCCGTCCCGCCCCGGGTGCCCGCGCAGCGCAGGGTGGCGTGCGCGGTGCCGTCCCCGTCCAGCCGCCAGCCGGACGCCACGACCAGGGCGGGCGCCGAACTCAGCACGCCCGTCCACCGCTTGTCGTCCGCGCGTGGCCGCAGGGTCAGGCTCACCACCGTCCCCGGACGCACGCACAGCCGGTGCCGGACGGGGCCACCGGGGGCCACGGAGACGTCCGCGTGCCCGGCGACGCAGGCGCCCGAGGGCACCGGGCCGCTGGGGGACCCGGGGACCCCGGGTGGCCCGGACGGCGGCGCCGACCGGCTCCCCGACGCTCCGGTACCGGCGCCCGGCGCCCGCCCCGCCGACGCCCCGCACCCCGTCAGGACGACGACCGCGGCGATCGCGCACCCATGGGCCCACCTCCGCATGCCATCACCTCCCGGCCGCCCGGTACGCCTCCCAGCATGCCTCACCCGCCGCCGCGGACCGCCCGTCCCACCTCCGTGCGCAGCTTCACGAACCCGGACAGGCTCCGGGTGGTGAGCTGGTCCCGTTCGCCGGGCAGGTCGACCGGCAGGTCGCGGACGACGCGGGAGCCGGGGCCGGGGGAGAGGACGACGACGCGGTCACCGACGTACACGCTCTCGTCGATGTCGTGGGTGACGAACACGATGGTCGTGCCGTTCGTGCGGTGGACTTCCAGCAGCAGGTCCTCCAGATCCTCGCGGGTGCCCGCGTCCAGCGAGCCGAACGGCTCGTCCATCAGCAGCAGGGAGGGCCGGCAGACCAGCGCGCGGGCGATGGCGACGCGCTGCTGCATGCCGCCGGACAGCTCGCGGGGATGGCGCCGGGCCACCCCGTGCAGACCGACGCGTTCGAGGATCGTCTCGGCCTCGGCCCGGCGGGCGGCCCGCCCAAGTCCCCTGCGGCGCAGCGGCAGCGCCACGTTGTCGCGGACGGTGAGCCAGGGCAGCAGCGAGCGGCCGTACTCCTGGAAGACGACCGCGAGCCGCTCCGGTACACCCGTCACCGGTGTCCCGTCGATCGTGACGGAGCCCTCCTGCACGGGCAGCAGCCCCGCGATGGTGCGCAGCAGCGTGGACTTGCCGCAGCCGGAGGGGCCGACCACGCTCAGGAGTTGCCCGTCGGGCACGGTGAGGCTGACCCGGTCCAGGACGTGCTGGCCGGCGAAGTGGCGACTGACGGAGTCGAGGCGCAGCATCCCTCACCCGGCCCAGGGCTCGTACAGGGTGCCCGCGCTGCCGGTGACCCGCAGGTGCAGCAGGAAGGGCCCGGTGCCGTCGCCGCGGCCCAGGGCGTGGTCCAGGGCGGCCGGCAACTCCTGCGCGTGCTCGACGCGGGCCGCCGGGCAGCCGAGGGACTCGGCGAGGGCCGCGAAGTCGATGCCGGTGATGTCCGTGCCGGGGACGGGCGCGATGCCGATCCGGCGGCCCAGCGCGCGGACGGCCGCGTAACCGCCGTTGTCCAGCAGGACGTAGGTGACCGGTGCCGTGTGCCGGGCCGCGCTCCACAGGGCCTGCACCGTGTACAGCGCCGAGCCGTCGCCGACCACGCACACCACCCGGCGCCGGTCGGCGAGCGCCCGGCCGACCGCGAGCGGCAGACCCCAGCCGAGCGCCCCGCTGCCCGTGGTCAGGAAGGCGCCGCCCGACTCGACGGGCACGCGCGCGTGCAGCGTGTCACGGTGACTCGGCGCCTCCTCGACGAGCACCCGGTCGCGCGGCAGCCGGGCGCTGAGCAGATCGAAGAAGAGCTCCGGGGTGATGTGCCCGTCGGCGCGCGCCGGGACGGGGGCCTGCCGGGACGGCGGCGGGTCGCGGTCGGGCTCCTTCCGCAGCAGCCCGGTGAGCCGTTCCAGGGCGGGCCGCAGGGTGGTGACGACGCTGGTGCCGACGGGCAGCCAGGCGGCCTGGCCGGGGTCGCAGTCCAGGTGGAACAGCTCGGTGCCGGGCGCGAGCGGCGGTCCGTCGTCCGCCACGTGATAGGTGAACACCGGGGTGCCGAGGGCGACCACCACGTCGTACGGCGCCAGGCGCGCGGCCAGTTGCCGGGCGATCGGCGGCAGGAACCCCTGGAACAGCGGATGCGTCTCCGGGAACCCGGAGCGGCCGGAGAGCGGGCTGATCCACACCCCGGCCCGGATCCGCTCGGCCAGCTCCACGACCTGGTCCAGCGCCTCCTCGTCGTCCACACCCGGGCCCACCACCAGGGCCGGACGGGCACAGGCGTCCAGCCGGGCGGCGAGTGAGTCGAGCGCGTCCGGGGCGGCGGTGAACGCCGAGTGCACCGTGCGGGGCGCGACCGGCTCGGCGGGCCGGTCCCAGTCGTCCTCCGGCACCGACACGAACACCGGGCCGCGGGGATGCGTCATCGCGACCCGGTACGCCTCGGCGAGCACGGCCGGCACGTCCTCCGCCCGCTCCGGCTGGCGGGCGGACTTCACGTACGGGCGGGGGAACAGGGCCGGTTCGTCGGCGCCGAGGAACGGCCGCAGCTGGATCAGCGAGCGCGCCTGCTGGCCCGCCACGATCACCAGCGGCACCCGGTCGCGGAAGGCGTTGAACACCGCGCCGAGCGCGTGTCCGACGCCGCCGGCCGAGTGCAGGCTGACGAAGGCGGCCCGCCGGGTGCCGAGCGCGTGCCCGGCCGCCATGCCGACGGCGACGGACTCCTGCAGGCCCAGCACATAGGTGAAGTCGTCCGGCCAGTCGCGGAACATCCGCAGCTCCGTGGAGCCCGGATTGCCGAAGACCGTGGTCATGCCGGTGTCCCGCAGAAGCCGTACGACCGCCTCACGCACCGTGGCCGCCGTCATGCCGTCCTCCCTGTGGATGCCCTGGGGCCGACGAGCCGCTTCTCGACCGCCAGCAGTCCGGTGTTGAGGAGATGACCCAGCGCGCCGAGCAGCATCAGCGCGGCCCACACCGTGAGCAGGTCGGAGCGTGTCTGGGCGTCGGTGAGCGTGAAGCCGATGCCGTTGTCGCTGCCCGGCAGCAGTTCCGAGAACACCATCAGGATCAGGCACAGCGACAGGCTGAGCCGGAGCCCCGCGAAGATCCGGGGGAGGGCCGAGGGCAGGATCAGGAACCACAGCCGCTCGGGTGCCGTGAGCCGCAGCACGGCCGCCACCTGAAGCCGCAGCGGGTCGGTGGCCCGGGCGCCCTCGGCCGAGTTGATCAGCACCGGCCATACGGCGCTGAACACGATCGAGGCCACCTGCATGGGCGTACCGAAGTCGAAGACGACGACGAACACCGGCACCAGCGCGGGCGGCGGCACGGCCCGCGCGAACTGGAGCACCGGGTTGCACAGCGCGTACGCCCGCCGCGAGCGGCCCACCGCGAGTCCCAGGGTGATCCCGGCGACGGCGGCCAGGGCGAACCCGGCCGCCATCCGGCCCAGGCTCGGCAGGATGGTGTCGACGGCGGCCGAGGTGAGGAACAGATGGCTCACCGGGCCGGAGAACCACAGGTCGCGGGCGTGCCGGGCGATCCGCAGCGGCGGCGGGAAGTAGACGCTGCCCTGCGCCCGGGCGGCCAGCTCCCAGCAGCCGACGGCGACCAGCAGCACCGACCAGCGCAGGAGGAAGGGGACGGCGGTGGCCCGGGGCGAGCCGGCCGCCGGTCCGTGCTGTTCGCCGGCCTGTGTCCGCGTCATGGGCGGCCCCGCTCCGGCCTGCCCGCCTCCGGGCGGGGTTCCTGCGCCCAGGCGAACAACCGCCGCTCCGCGCCCACCAGTACGCCGTTGATCACCAGCCCGAGACCGCCCGCCCACACCACCCCGGCCAGCACGTCCCGGGTGCCGTCCGTCTCCGTCTGGGCCTGGGCGATGAAGATGCCGAGCCCCTGGCCGAAGCCGGAGAGGATCTCCGTCGCGACGGCGAGGATCAGGGCGACCCCGGCCGAGATCCGCACACCGGCGGCGATGAACGGGGCCGTGGCGGGCAACTCCACCCGCAGCAGCACCGCGAGCCGCCCGAACCCGAAGGCACGCAGGGTGTCCTTGGCGAGCGGGTCGGTCTCGCCGAGGCCGTAGACGGTGTTGAACAGCACCGGCCAGAGCGAGGCGTACGCGATCAGCGTCACCTCCGTCCGTGTGCCCGACCCCAACAGCAGCGACACCAGCGGGATCAGCGCGACGGACGGCAGCGGCCGCAGGAACTCGACCACGGCGCGCGCGGCCGCCTCCACGACCGGCACCGCGCCCAGCAGCAGTCCCAGCGGCACGGCGATCGCACAGGCGAGCCCGAGTCCCAGCGCCCACGCCCGCAGGGTCACCCCGATGCCGTCGAGGAAGGCCCGGTCACCCGCCAACCGGGCGGCGCGGGCGAGGACTTCGGAGGCCGGCGGCAGATAGCTGCGCCGTACGATCCCGGCGCGGGCGACCGCCTCGCAGACCCCGAAGGCCCCCGCCGCACCGAGCAGGCCCAGCAGCAGGTCCTGACGCTGCGTCATTTCACCAGCAGAGGTGCCGGATCGATGTCCTTCGTCAGCATCCCCTGGGCTCGCATGAGCTGGATGAGGCGGTGGAGCGCGGCCGGGTCGGCGGTCGCCGGATAGGCGGGCAGATGGAGCGACCTGGCCTGGCCGGCTGTCACCTTGGCGTACTTCGGCAGTTCCGTGCGGACCGCTCCCGGATCCTCGGCGGCGAGCCTGGATGCCGCCTCGACGGCACGCCGGAAGCCCGCGGCGGCCTTCGGATGCTTCTTCACGAAGTCGGCCGTGGTGACGTATCCGCTGGCGGGCAGTCCGCGCGCCGGTCCCGATCCGCCGTCGAGCAGCACGCGTGCGCCCAACTCGCCCTGGACCGCGGTGTCGAAGGGCTCGACCACGTGAGCGGCGTCCACCTGGCCCTTCTGCAGGGCGGGGCCCATCTGCGGGAACAGGATCTGGCGGTAGACGGGACGCCCGGCGCCCTGGGCGTCGAGGATCGCGTTCAGCGTCAGGGACTGGATGTTGTTGAGGACGGCGACGGCGACCTTCTTGCCCGCGAGGTCCGCGGGCGACTTCAGGGCGGAGTCCCCGGGGACGAGGACGTCCATCATGTGCGGGGCGATCCGGACGCCCTCGGCGACGATGCGCAGGTCCAGAGTGCCCTTCTCGTACGCCTGGAAATAGGTGACGTAGTTCGCGCTCGCGATCACGTTCACCTGGCCCTTGAGCAGCGCGGGCAGCGCCTGGATGCTCTGCTGCACGGGCTGGATGCGCACGTCCAGGCCTTCCTTGACGAACAGCCCGCGGTCCCGGGCCAGATAGAGGGCTGCGGAGTCGGTGAGCGGCAGCGCCGCCACGGTCAGTTGCTCCCGTCCGTCGTCGGAGCGCGACGTCCCGCCGCTGTCGCAGCCCGCGAGGATCATTGCCGCAGCGGCGACGAGCGCGGCGAGCCGTTTGGTTCCCGGTCGTGATCGACGTAATGCCATGCAGGCATGACTACCCCTCATTTGTCATGATCGCTACAGGCTGAGGGCGGGATTCGGGGACTTCGGAGAAAAGCGAACGAACTCTCGGGCGCCGTGCCCGTCAGGCCGGCGGGCCGGCGATGCGCAGGGCCGGCGCCGGAGACCGCGGCTCCGTGTCGGCCGCGCCGGTCAACTCCGTCCACCAGTCCGCGCCGTCCTCGAAGTAGCGCAGGAGGACGCCCTCGCGGATCGCCCACGGGCTGACGACCGCCCCGCGCAACCCCATGAGCTTCAGCGCCGTGTGCCCCACGACCGCTCCGGCCAGGCTCTGCTCGGCACGCGGTGCGGAGATCCCGGGCAGCTGGGCACGCTCGGCGGCGGGCAGCGCGGCGAGCGTGCGGACCGCTTCGCGCAGGTCCCGGCAGCGCATGTCCCGCTCCACGAACGGGCCGTACCGCCCGGGCGCCGCCCCGCACAGCCGGGCCAGCTGCTGGAACGTACGGGAGCTGACCGCGGCGGTGCGCGGCCGTTCCCAGCGGATCCGCGCCGCCACGTCCCGCAGCTCGTGGCGGATCCGGCGGCGCAGTTCCTTCAGTTCCTCCAGCCCCGGCGGGTCCTGGACGCCGAAGTACTCCTGGGTGAGCCGCTTCGCGCCGAGCGGCAGGGAGGCGGCGAAGTCGGGCAGCCGGCCCCGTCCGAAGGCGACCTCCAGGGAGCCACCGCCGATGTCGAGCACCGCGAGCGGCCCGGCGTGCCAGCCCAGCCAGCGCCGGGCCGCCAGGAAGGTCAGCTCGGCCTCGGTCGTGCCCGGCAGCGTGCACATCCGGATCCCGGTCCCGGCCGCGACGCGCCGCAGCACCTCCTGCCGGTTGGGGGCGCTGCGCACCACCGCGGTCGCGAAGGCCAGCGGCCCCGGCGCGTGCCACCTGCGGGCGATGGCCCCCGCCGAGGCCACCGCCTTCACCAACTGCTCCACCGCCTCGTCGGCGATGGTGCCGTCCGGACCGACGTGTCCGGACAGGCGCAGCTTCCACTTGACGGTGTGCACCGGCAGCGGAACGCCACCCTCCACATCCGCGATCACCAACCGAACCGTGTTCGATCCCGCATCCAGCACACTCACCCGCATGGCGGGGGGAGTACCCACTTTCCGGCCGAGAACCCGTCGTTTCGGGGGCGCTTGTGTGCACGGCACAACCGGAGTGGCCGCCCAGGGGCGGAGTGCGGGGCAGTGGCGCCGGGCGTCACTCCCCCCTCCAGGTGACTGTTCTGCACGGCCGGGGGCCGGTCGACCCCACCCACCGTGTCGAACCCGACGGCACGCCGTGGCGCACGGCGCTGACGGCCTCGGGGCCGGGCACGTACCGCATCCGGCAGCAGCGGCTGGACGACCTCCGCGTCCACGCGTGGGGAACCGGAGTCGGCGAACTCGTCGACCGCGTCCGCACCGAACTGGGCGCGGGCGACCGCCCCGACCTGTTCCGGCCCGGCATCCGGTCCTCCACGCCACCCGGCGGCGTATGCCGGGCCTGCGTGTGCCGTGCAAACCGGGCGCTTCTTCGAGGCGATCACCGAACAGCGTGTGGTCGGCACCCGTGGGCATGCGGGTCCCGCCCTCGCCCGAGGCCTGCTCGGGCCGTGCCGAGCTGGGAATGGCAGCAGGGCCGTCGTGGACCCGCACCGCTCCCGCACCGTCGTCGAGGTCGCCCGCCACGCCACCCGGCTCGACGGGACCGCCGGCGACCCGGTCCGCGCCCACGAGCCGATGGCGAAGCTCCAGGGCATCGGCGCGCGTACCGCGGCCCAAGTCGGCCTCTGTGCCCTCGGGGACGCGGACGCACCGCCGCTGGGCGACCACCGTCTGGGCCGCGTGACCGGCCTGGCCCTGCTCGGCCGTCCCCTCCGGGACGACGAGACCGAGCAGTTCCAGGGCCCTTCCGGCCGCACCGCTACCTGGTCGTCCGGCTGCTCGCACTCGATCCCCGGCCGGCTCCCCGCCGCGCCCCGCGCGCTCCCCCCGGGGGCGGCCGCTGCACTGAACGGCACGGCGGTGCGGGCGGGTGTCACGGCGTGCCGGCCGGCGGTGGCCGTCAGGCGGACATCACCGGACTGCCCCGCGGCCCGCCCGGCCCCCTCGCTGCAACCCCCGGAGGGCGATGCGTCCTTCGGGCCACCCGTTGTCCGGATCTCAGCCCCGGGGCCGCCACCACGCCCGGCCCTGCCCTTAGATGGTCACCATCACTGTCGGCGCGGGGAGCGGCACTTGAGCGGCACGGATGCGACGAGGGTACTGGTGATCGGCGGCGGCATCGCGGGGACCGCGGCCGCGCTCGGACTGCGCAAGGCCGGGTACGAGGTCACCGTGTACGAGGCACACCCCGACACGGCCGAGGACATCGGGGCGTTCCTGACCCTGGCGAGCAACGGCATGCGCGCCCTCGCCCAGCTCGACGCCACGGACGCCGTCACGGCCGTCGGTTTTCCGCTGACCTCGCTGCGGCTGCTCGACAGCGAGGGCACCGAAGTGACGCACACGCCGCTCGGCGAGATCGCCGACCCCGGTCTGCGCTACCGCTGTCTGCGCCGCGGCGAGCTGAACGCGGCCCTGCAGGGCGAGGCGGTCCGGCGCGGCATCCGGCTCTGCCACGGCGCCCGCCTGGTCGCCGTGACGGACGGCCCGCACGGCGTCACCGCCCGGTTCGCCGACGGCGCCACCGCCCACGCGGACCTCCTCGTCGGCGCCGACGGGCTGAACTCCACCGTGCGCAAGCTGCTCACCCCCGGTGTGCGGCCCGGGTACGCGGGCCAGCGGATCTTCTACGGCTACTCCGGCACAGCGCCCGGCCCGGACGGCACCGGCGTCATCACCTTCGTCCGGGGCAGCGAGACCACCTTCGGGTACGCGGTCTCGCCGGACGCGCACACGTACTGGTTCGCCAGGGTGAGCACCGAGCCCCTCCCCGTCGGCGGCTCCGCGCACCGCGCCGCCTGGCGCGAGGACCTGCTGCCGCTGCTGCGCAAGGACTCCGCACCCGCAGCGGACATCGCCGCCGCCTCCCGGGGTCCTGTCATGGTCGTCAACGCCACCGAGATGCCGCTGGGCGCGGTGTGGCACCGGGGACACACCCTGCTCATCGGCGACGCGGCCCACGCGGCCTCCCCGGCGACCGGCCAGGGGGCCTCGATGGCCCTGGAGGACGCCGTCGTCCTCGCCAAGGCGCTGCGCGACCTGCCAGGTGCGCCGGCCGCGTTCGCCGCCTACGAACGGCACCGCCGCCCGCGCGTGGAGCACAACATCACCGTCAGCGGCGGCATTTCCCGCGGCGGCCGGAACCCGTCCGGGCCGGGCCCCGTCGTCGCCCGTCCCGGAGGTCCGGACGAGACCCTGATCCGCCAACTGGCCTGGGACAGCCCGCTGTCCGCGGCACCGCCCGAGCAGCCCTGACCGGGGCCCCGCAAGGGGAGTGCGCGCGCGAAAGTGCAAGAGGCGGAGCACTGGAGTCCATTGCCGGAGGGCCGCCGGGGCCGGATCGTTCCGTGCAACCGGCCCTTCGGCGACAAGGAGCACAGTTGCGACTCTTGAGCAGAGCAGGCGGCGCCCTGGCCGCGACCGCCGCCCTGGTCCTGGGCGGTGGCACCACGCCACCGGCGTCGGCCGCCGCACCCGCCGACGCCGGCTACACCGTGACCGTGGGGGCCCCGGTACCCTTCACGGATCCCACGGACACCCCCGCCAGTCCCTACCTCGACCGGGACGGCACCTTCCACTACCAGCAGTCCGCCGCGCTGTACGGCGCCGAGGACCCGCGCACGTGGGACTTCTACACCGGCAGGGACTTCGACTCCGCGACCTTCGACAAGGCCCTGAGCAAGGCGGTGAACCCCGCCAACTCCGCCGACCGCAACGACGACACCACCTGGCGGTGCAACAACAGCCCCACCGGCCGGGAGGCGACGTACGCGCCCAGCGGCTCCGGCTACGCCCAGAAGAACTACTGCGACCTGTCCGGGGTGTGGGTCGACCCCGACACCGGCGACTGGTACGGCCTGGTGCACAACGAGTTCACCCCGCGGCCCTTCGGCGACGGACTGCACTACGACGCCATCGACTACGCCGTCTCCACCGACCGGGGCCGCACCTGGACCATCGAGGACCACGTCATCACGTCCCCGTACAGCACGAAGCGCGGGGACACGGCGGCCTTCCCGAACCAGACGTACTCCTACGGCGACGGCGACCAGCGCCTCTTCGTCGACACCGCCTCCGGCTACTTCTACGTGTATTACGGCTCCCGGATCATCGACAAAAGCGGCGGCTGGAAGGCGTTCTACGAGCACGTGGCCCGAGCCCCGATCTCCGCCAAGATGGCGCCCGGCTCCTGGCGCAAGTGGTACGACGGCACCTGGTCCCAGCCGGGCGCCGGCGGCAAGGAGAGCGACATCGTCCCCGCCGACGCCGCCCACCCCACCGGCTACACCCCCGTCTCCGGCGAGTACGACCCGGCCAACACCGGCACGGCCGCCCAGCAGATCGCGGCCGGCACGATGCCCCCGACCTCGCCGCTGTTCGTGATGAACATCGCCTACGACGCCTACCTCGGGCTGTACATCGGCGAACCGCAGGCCGTCGACCAGAGCGGGAACTCGCCGCAGTACCTCTACGCCACCGACGACCTGACCACCCAGAAGTGGCACCTCATCGGGGACACCGGCAGCTACACCAACGCCTCCTGGTACCGCTGGTTCCTCGACAGCGCCAACCGCACCGGCTCCACGATCGTCGGCAGGTCCTTCCGCTCCTACTGCGCCTTCGGCTGCTCGCACGACGCCTCCGGCGAGTACGTCGACCTCACCGTCGACTCCACCGCGCCCGCGGCCGCCCCGGTGGACCCGACCCGCGGCTACCGCATCGCGAGCGGCGCGGGCCGCGTCCTCGCCCAGGCGTCCGGCGGCACCGCCACCACCTCGCTGGCGCGGCCCACCGGTTCCGGCCGCGACACCTGGGTCTTCACACCGACCGGTGACGGCGCCTTCACCCTCACCAACGCTGCGAGCGGACGGCTGCTGGGCGTCGACTCCTCCTCCACGGCGGGCCGCGCCTGGGGCGCCAGGCCCACGGTCACGGCCGCGCGGACCGGCGGCCCCACCGCCGGACAGCAGTGGTTCGTGATCCCGAACGCCTCCGGCGGCACCTGCCGGCTGGTCAACCGCTACAGCGGACTCGTGCTCGGCCTCTCCGCCCGCTCAGGCCGGCTCGCCGAGACCACGCCGGTGCGCGACTGGACCGACCGGAGCGGAAGTCCGGTGGGCGCCGGACGCACCGCCGCGGAACAGACCCTGTCCCTCACCACGACCGGATACGCCCACATCCACGGGAGCCCGGCGGGCCACCGCTGACCGGCCGGGCCACCGCTGACCGGCCGGGCCCGGCCCGCGCGGGTGCTCCTGCCCGCGCGGGGCCAACCCGTTTGGGTGCCGGGGGACTTGCCTGCGGTCTATCCTGCGCACATGTCGATCATCAACGGGGATTCGGACGCCGGTCGGGCCGTGACCGCGGCCCAGGCGGGCGCCACCGTGGTCCGTGACCTCTACGGCAGCCGGCTCGAACGCTACGACAAGTCCGCCGGGGACTTCGCGACCGAGGCGGACCTCGCCGCCGAGCGGGCCGTCCTGGACGTGCTGCGCGCCGCCCGCCCCGACGACGCCGTGACCGGCGAGGAGAGCGGACGCTCCGGAGCCGCCGACGCCCACCGCCGCTGGCTCGTGGACCCGCTGTGCGGCACCCTCAACTACGCGGTGCGGACCACGCTCGTCGGCGTGAACGTCGCCCTGCGGGAGGGTCCGGAGGTGACCGCCGCCGCGACCGCCGACCCGTTCGGCGGCGAGGTCTTCTGGACCGACGGCGCGGCGGCCTGGGTCCGCCGGGACGGCGCCGACGAGCCACTGACGCCCTGGGCGGGGTCCTGTCTGGTGGACGTCAACCTGGATCCGCCCTTCCCCAACGCCCCCGCTTTCCAGGCGGTCCGCCTGCTCGCCGACCCCGGCTTCGCCGAGCGGTTCCGGCCCCGGGTGATCTCCAGCACCCTCGCCCTGGCCTGGGTCGCCGCCGGACGCCGGGCCGCCTACGTGACCGACGGCGACGTGCGCGACAGCGTGCACTTCGCGGCGGGAATCGCCCTGTGCCGGGCGGCCGGCTGCACGGTGACCGGCCTGGACGGCGCGCCCGTGCTCAGCGGCGCGAACGGGCTCGTCGCGGCGGCCGACGCGGAGACCCACGCCGCCCTGATGGCGCTCGTCAAGAACCAGACGGCCCAGGGGAGTTGACGGCCTCCTCGACGCACACCACGCCGTCTGATGTGATTCCGGCATGACGCCGCCCCACGACCTCGCCGCCCGGTTCGGCCGGGCCCTGGACACCCGTCCGCAGACCCTGCGCGCGTGCGCACAGGACTTCGGGCACATCGTGCGGGAGGAGCCCCTCGGTGTGCTGCGCCCCCGGTCCGCGGCGCAGATCGGGGACCTGCTGGCGTACGCCGGACCCGCGGGCATCCCGGTGAGCGTGCGCGGCGGCGGGCACTCGATGTACGGCCAGGGCCAGGCGGGCGGCGGGATCGTGCTGGACCTGCGGGCGATGAACGAGGTCGGTCCCGTCACGGACGAGCGGGTCACGGTCCGGGCCGGGGCGTCGTGGCGCGACGTACTGGCCGCCACCCTCCCGTACGGCCGGACTCCGCCGGTGCTCACCGACTACCTCGGCGCGGGTGTCGGCGGTGTCCTGTCGGCGGGCGGACTGGGCGGTGCCTGCCACCGGCACGGCCTGGTCGCGGACCAGGTGCTGGAGCTGGAGGTGGTGACCGGGGCCGGGGAGCACCGGGTCTGCTCGCCCGGCCGGGACCCCGGACTGTTCCACGCCGTGCTGGCCGGACTCGGCCAGTGCGCCGTCATCGTGGCCGCCACCCTGCGCCTGGTCCCCGCTCCCGCCCGGATCCGCCGCTACTGCCTGTACTACGCCGACCTGACCCGTTACCTCGCCGACCAGCGACGGCTCGCCGAGGAGCAGCGTTTCGCCTATCTGGAGGGCCAGGCGCGGCCGGCCGACGGGTGGGGCTGGCACTACATGATCGAGGCCGTCGCCCCGCACGACGGCTCGTGCCCGCCCGACGACGCTGCCCTCCTCGACGGGCTCGCCCACGATCCCGCCGCCCTGGAGACGGAGGACCTGGCGTTCGCGGAGTTCGCCCACCGCGTGGACACGGACGAGGAGGTCCTGCGGGAGACGGGGGAGTGGCTGTATCCGCACCCGTGGCTCAATCTGCTCCTCCCGCACGACAGCGCGGAGCGCGTCGTCCGGGCCGTGCTCGCCGACCCGGCCTTCCACGATCTGCGCGACACCGGTCTGGTGCTGCTGTACCCGCTGCTCTCCGGCCGGCTGCGCGCACCGCTCTTCAGCCGCCCCTCCGGTCAAGTCCTGTATCTTCTCGCCCTGTTGCGCACGGCCCCGCCCGGCAGCCCGGAGACGGTCGCGGCGATGGTGGCCGCCAACCGCGCCGCCTACGAACTCGCCCGGTCCCAGGGCGCCGTCGCCTACCCCGTCAACGCCCTGCCCATGTCGGACGGCGACTGGCGGGACCACTACGGCAGCCTCTGGCCGGCCTTCGCCGACGCCAAGCGGCGCCACGACCCCCATGGCGTCCTGGCGCGAGGACACGGTCTGCGGTTCTGAAGGTTTTGGCTTCCGAAGGCTTGCCGCCGGCTTGTCTCATCACTTAAATCAAAACATGAACTAAGCCGCCGGGCCAGCCGCTTGGCCCGTGATCCTTGGGAGCCGCCCGATGAGAATCCGGATGAGAAGACGTACGGGACCCAGACCCCTGGGTGTCGCACTCGCCGCCACCGCGGCGCTGCTCACCCTGCCCCTCGCCCCCACCCCGGCCGCCGCGGCCGCGGCCCGGACCTGCGACACGGCCGACGCCGCCCAGGGCCGGCCCGCCACGGCGTCCTCCACCGAGAACGCCGCGACCCCCGCCTCCGCCGCTTTCGACGGCAACGCCACGACCCGCTGGTCCAGCCGGTTCGAGGACCCCCAGTGGGTCCAGGTCGACCTCGGCTCGGTCAGGGACCTGTGCTCGGTCGGCCTGGACTGGGAAACCGCCTACGGCAAGGACTTCCAGCTCCAGGCCTCCTCCGACGGGCAGAACTGGACCACCCTCAAGACCGTCACCGGTGCCACCGGCGGCACGACCTCGTACGACGTCAGCGGCTCCGGCCGGTACGTGCGCATGTACGGCACCGCGCGCGGCACGGGCTACGGCTACTCCCTGTGGGAGATGTCCGTGCACACCACCGCCAGTGGGACGACGGGGCCGGTCCAGGGCGGCGGCGACCTCGGCCCGAACGTCATCGTCGTCGACCCCTCCACTCCGAACCTCCAGCAGAAGTTCGACGACGTCTTCGGACAGCAGGAGTCCGCACAGTTCGGCACCGGCCGCTACCAGTTCCTGCTCAAGCCCGGCACCTACAACGGCATCAACGCCCAGATCGGCTTCTACACCTCCGTCTCCGGGCTCGGCCTGAACCCCGACGACACCCGGATCAACGGAGACGTCACGGTCGACGCCGGCTGGTTCAACGGCAACGCCACGCAGAACTTCTGGCGTTCGGCGGAGAACCTCGCCATCAAGCCGTCGGCCGGCGACGACCGCTGGGCCGTGGCCCAGGCCGCGCCGTTCCGCCGCATCCACGTCCAGGGCGGTCTCAACCTCGCCCCCAACGGCTACGGATGGGCCTCCGGCGGCTACATCGCGGACTCCAGGATCGACGGCACGGTGGGACCGTACTCCCAGCAGCAGTGGTACACCCGCGACAGCTCGGTCGGCGGCTGGACCAACGGCGTGTGGAACATGACGTTCTCCGGAGTGCAGGGCGCACCCGCGACGAACTTCGACAGCGGCCCGTACACCACGCTGGACACCACCCCGGTCTCCCGCGAGAAGCCCTTCCTCTACCTGGACGGCTCCGCCTACAAGGTCTTCGTCCCGGCCAAGCGCACCAACGCCCGAGGCGTCTCCTGGCCCAACACCCCCGGCACCTCCGTCCCGCTCGACCAGTTCTACGTCGTCAAGCCCGGAGCCACCGCGGCCACCATCAACGCCGCCCTCGCCCAGGGCCTCAACCTCCTGTTCACACCCGGCATCTACCACCTCGACCAGACGATCGACGTCACCCGTCCCGACACCGTCGTCCTCGGTCTCGGCCTCGCCACCCTCGTCCCGGACAACGGAATCGACGCGATGCACGTCGCCGACGTCGACGGCGTGCGACTCGCCGGATTCCTCATCGACGCCGGACCGGTCAACTCCGACACACTGCTGCGCATCGGCACACCCGGCGCCACCGCCGACCACTCGGCCGACCCCACGACCATGCAGGACGTGTTCGTCCGCATCGGCGGCGCCGGACCCGGCCTCGCCACCAACTCCGTGGTCGTCAACAGCAACGACGTCATCGTCGACCACACCTGGATCTGGCGCGCCGACCACGGCAGCGGGGTCGGCTGGGACACCAACCGCGCCGACTACGGCCTGCGGGTCAACGGCAACGACGTGCTCGCCACCGGCCTGTTCGTCGAGCACTTCAACAAGTACGACGTCTACTGGAACGGAGAACGCGGCCGGACGGTCTTCTTCCAGAACGAGAAGGCGTACGACGCCCCGAACGCCGCCGCCGTCACCCATGACGGCGTCGTCGGCTACGCGGCCTACAAGGTCGCCGACTCCGTCACCAGCCACGAGGCCTGGGGCCTGGGCAGCTACTGCAACTACACGGCCGATCCCACCATCCTCCAGTCCAACGGCTTCCAGGTACCGCAGACCAGCGGCGTCAAGATGCACGACCTGCTGGTGATCTCCCTCGGCGGCAAGGGCCAGTACGCCCACGTCGTGAACAACACGGGCGCACCCACCTCGGGAACGAGCACCGTCCCGTCCAAGGTGACGTCGTTCCCGTAGCCCCACGCCGCGTCCCGGGACGGTGCCCGACCCCTGCCGTCCCGGGACGCGCTCCCCCCTCAGCCGCCGGACAGGGTCGTGTGCGGGGAGCGCCGGTAGGTGTCGCGGTACAGGGCGGCGAAGCGGCCCGGGTGGTGGAAGCCCCAGCGGGCGGCGATCTCCGTGACGGTCGAGGCGCCGTCCGGCCCCGCGGTCACCAGGTCCTGATGGGCGTGCGCGAGCCGCACCCGGCGCAGATGGGCCAGCGGGGTGGTGTCCAGGTGCCGTCGGAAGGCGTACTGCAGGGCGCGCACCGTCACATGGGCCGCCGCGGCGATGTCCGCGACCGCGATCGGCCGGTCGGCGTGGTCGTCGATGAAGGCGAGCGCACGGCGCAGCACCGCCGGATGCGCGTCGCGGCGGTCGGCCGCGGTCGGCTCGGCCAGGGCCGTGTTCGGGAACGCGGCCAGGACGCTCGCCGCCAGATGCTGTGCGGCCGTCGCGGCGACCAGCGGATGGTCGGCGGTCTCGGGGTCGGCCAGCACATGGTCGCGCACATGGCTGATCGTGTGGCTCAGCCGGCGGGCCGCGGCCGCCGAGCGCGGCCGGTGTCCGGTCAGCCGTACCGGCCGCGCGCCGTCCGGGCCCGCGGCCACCTGGGCGAGCAGCGCCGGGTCCAGCATCGTGACGGTGTAGCGGGCGTGACAGATCCGCCCCGAGTACGGCACGTCCGGCGGTGCGAACAGCATCATGTCATCCGGCCCGAAGGAGTCCTCGACGCCCTGGAAGCGGTGGTCCCGCACGGTTCCCTCGTGGACGGTGCCCAGACAGACCCGGCCGAGCGGGGTCACCGAGTAGCTCATCTCGAAGTCGAGTGCGATCTCGTCGATGCTCACCGGGGCGATGGCGCTGCGCCGGATCCGGGCCCGGCCGGCCTCGGGCGTGCTGCTGCCGATGCGCATCCTGGCGTAGGCACGGCTGAGGAAGTCCTCCGTGAGATCCAGGTCCGCGCTGTCGAAGGAGAGCGTGTCCATGTTCCGCGTCTGCCCCGGATCCCGCCGGACATGTAGGCGCTGACCAGGCGCGTTTCGTTTTCCGTACGGCTGCTCGCGGTGTCGTTCGTCTGGTGGCTGGCGCCCGCGGGGGCACGGCGTACAGGGTGAGCGGCATGATCGGACGCGACGAGCAGGCGGACCAGCTGACGGCACTCCAGGAGGAGGTGACCCAGCTGCGCCGCGCCGTGGTCTCGCACGCCGTCGTCGACCAGGCGATCGGTGTGGTCATCGCCACCGGCGGGCTGCGCCCGGAGCAGGGCTGGGAGATCCTCCGGCAGGTCTCGCAGCACACGAACGTCAAACTCCGGGACGTGGCCCGCAGCCTGGTGCTGTGGCCCTCCGGCGGCCGGCTCCCGGACGAGGTCCGCCGGGCCCTGTCCGCGGCGGTGGCCCGCGCACGGGACTCGGTGTCCACCGCGGACAGACAGGCCCTGAGCTGCTCGCCGCCCCGCTGAGGAGGGCGCGGGGTTTCGAGTGCCCGCCGGGTGCAACACGGAGAGTGCGGTCCCGTCGCGGGGAGCCGCACCCTGCGTACGTCCGCGGAGGAAGAGGAGACTCATGGACCACTCGCGCGCACCCGTACTCGAAGCCCTCCAGGAGTTCCGGCGTCGCGGAGACGTGGTGTTCGGACCGCCGGGGCACAAACAGGGCCGCGGCACCGATCCCCGGGTCGCCGACGTCCTCGGCATCGACGTCTTCCGCTCGGACGTGCTGACCCTCAACGGCCTGGACGACCGCCGGGAGTCCCAGGGCGTCCTGGAAGAGGCGCAGGAGCTGATGGCCGACGCGGTCGGCGCCGAGCACGCCTTCTTCTCGACCTGCGGCAGCTCCCTGTCCGTGAAGACCGCGATGTGCTCGGTCGCGGGCCCGGGGGAGAAGCTGCTGCTGTCCCGCAACGCGCACAAGTCGGTCATCGCGGCGGTGATCATCAACGGGGTGGAGCCGATCTGGGTCCACCCGAAGTTCGACACCGAACGGCACCTCGCCCATCCCCCGGAGCCCGACGACGTCCGCGCCCGGCTGCGCGAGCACCCCGACGCCAAGGGCATGCTCCTGATCACGCCCACCGAGTGGGGCACCTGCGCCGACGTCCGGGGCGTCGCCGACGCCTGCCACGCCTACGACGTACCGCTCATCGTGGACGAGGCCTGGGGCGCCCATCTGCCCTTCCACCCCGGCCTGCCGGCCTGGGGCATGGACGCCGACGCCGATCTCGTGGTCACCAGCGTGCACAAGATGGGCGGTGCCATCGAGCAGAGTTCGGTCTTCCACCTCCAGCACGACCGGGTGGCACCCGAGGTGCTCAAGCAGCGTGAGGACCTGCTCGGCACCACCAGCGCCTCCTGCCTGGTGTACGGCGCCCTCGACGGCTGGCGGCGGCAGATGGCCGAACACGGCCGCGAGCTGCTGGAGGCGGCCGTCCACCGGGCCGGACGCATCCGTGCGGAGCTGCGGGACATGCCGGGGCTGCGGGTCATGGGAGGCGAGGTCGTCGAGGAGGGACTGGCGGCAGAGTTCGACCCGATGAAGATCGTCATGGACGTGCGGGACCTCGGCATCAGCGGCATGCAGGCGGTCGAATGGCTGCGCACGCACCGGCACGTCGACGTGGGCGGCTCGGACAGCTGCCGGATCAGCGCCTCGATCACCCACGCGGACGACGACGAGACCGAGAAGATCCTCCTGGACGCCATGCGGTCCCTGGTGGAGAACGCCGGTTCAATCGAACGGCGGCCCGCCGTCCGGCTGCCCGAGCCCCGGGCGCTCGAACTGGAGCAGGCGGTCCTGCCGCGGGAGGCGTTCTTCGGGCCCGCCGAACAGGTGCCCGCCGAACGGGCCGTGGGCCGGATCTCCGCCGAGATGATCAGCCCCTATCCGCCCGGCGTGCCCGTCGTGGCACCCGGCGAGGTGGTCACGAAGGAGGTGCTGGACTTCCTGCGCAGCGGAGTCGAGCACGGCTTCCTCATCAGTGACGCGGCGGACCCCTCGCTGGAGAGTCTGCGGGTCACGGCCCGCCCCTGACGGCCCCACCGACCTGCGGGGCCCGGGCGCAGACCCTAGGGTGGCGGATGCGGGCAGCCGGTGCCTGCCCGGGCCAAGAAGCCGGCCCTCCTGACGAAGACATGCTCGGCAGGAAGCACTTGGCCCTGCTCGACGGTCCCCGGGTCCGGACGACACGTCCGACGGGCCTGCCGTCCCGCCAACTCGAGGGGAGACGGCCCGACTTCACCCCGACCGGAAATCTCCGCGATTCCGGTTTCGGACCCCCCGGCCCGGGGACCTCGGTACGAGGGCCGCGGCGACCTCTTTCCGATGATGTGTCCGGTCGGTCGTATGCCCTGGCGTGGCCACCGCGCGTCGGACGCCCCGCCTCGCCGGTGCCGGGCCCCACCCCCCGTGACCAGCGAAGGAATGGTAGCGATGAGCGAGCGGAACCCTCTGCAGCGTGCGGCGGACAAGGCGGCGGACGCCCTGCGGGGCGACGGCACGGGCCCGGAGGACGGCATCCCCGGCAAGCCGGGGTCCCGCACGCCGCCGGTCGCCGAGCCGACCGAACCCCATGAGCCCCTGCCGCCCAAGTCCGACCAGACCGGCCCGGACACCATGTCGCCCACCGGGCAGCCCACCGGCGCCGACCAGGCACGGATGGCCCAGGGCGGCAGCCGGCTGACCAACGCCCAGGGCACCCGGCTGTACGACACCGACCACTCGCTGAAGGCCGGACCCCGTGGCCCGGTGCTGCTGCAGGACCACCACCTGCGCGAGAAGGTCATGCACTTCGACCACGAGCGCATCCCCGAGCGCGTGGTCCACGCCCGCGGCGCCGGAGCACACGGCGTGTTCCGCAGCTACGGCACGGCGGCGGACGTGACCAGGGCGGCCTTCCTCGCCCCGGACGCCGAGACGCCCGTGTTCGTGCGCTTCTCCACGGTCCTCGGCTCCCGGGGCTCCGCCGACACCGTCCGGGACACCCGTGGGTTCGCGACGAAGTTCTACACCAGTAGGGGCGTCTTCGACCTGGTCGGCAACAACATCCCGGTCTTCTTCATCCAGGACGCGATCAAGTTCCCGGACGTCGTGCACGCCGCCAAACCGCACCCCGACCGGGAGATCCCGCAGGCGCAGAGCGCCCACGACACCTTCTGGGACTTCGTCACCCTGCACACCGAGGCCACCCACCACACCCTGTGGAACATGTCCGACCGGGGCATCCCGCGCTCGTTCCGCACCATGGAGGGCTTCGGGATCCACACCTTCCGGCTGGTCGACGCCGACGGCGGGACGACACTGGTGAAGTTCCACTGGAAGCCGAAGCTGGGCGTGCACTCCCTGGTGTGGGAGGAGGCGCAGATCGTGGGCGGCATGGACCCGGACTTCCACCGCCGCGACCTCGCCGACGCCATCGAGGCGGGCGCCTACCCCGAGTGGGAGTTCGGCATCCAGACCTTCCCCGACACCCCCGACCAGACCTTCGAGGGCATCGACCTGCTGGATCCGACGAACATCGTCCCCGAGGAACTCGCTCCCGTGCAGCCCGTCGGGCTGCTCACCCTCAACCGCAACCCGTCCAACTTCTTCGCCGAGACCGAGCAGGTCGCCTTCCACCCCGGCCACCTCGTCCCCGGCATCGACATCACCGACGACCCGCTCCTGGCCGGCCGTCTCTTCTCGTACCTGGACACCCAGATCACCCGGCTGGGCGGCCCCAACTTCGCGCAGATCCCGGTCAACCGGCCGCACGCGCCCGTCAACGACATGCTGCGCGACGGCATGCACCAGACGGCCGTGCACCAGGGTGTGGCCCCCTACCGCCCCAACTCCCTCGACGGCGGTTGCCCGTTCACGGCCGGCGCCGACGCGGGCGCGTTCGTCGAGACACCGGTACGGGTGCCGGAGGCCACGAAGGTCCGCGAGGCGCCGGCGTCGTTCGACGACCACTTCAGCCAGCCGCGCCGGTTCTGGCTCAGCATGAGCCCGGTGGAGCGCGAGCACATCATCGGTGCCTACTCCTTCGAACTCGGCAAGTGCTACGAACAGGCCATCAAGGAACGGGCGTTGCAGGTGCTGGCCAACATCGACCCGGACCTGTGCGCGGGCGTCGCCGCCGGCCTCGGCCTGCCCGCCCCCGATCCCACCGTGCCGCTCGCCGACGTCGCGCCCAGCCCCGCCCTGTCCCAGGTCGGGCACACCTGGCCCACCGACGGCCGGATCATCGGCATCATCACCGGGCCCGACGGCGACCTGGACGGCGTACGGGCCGTACGCCAGGAAGTACTGGACGGCGGCATGGTCCCGCTCGTCGTCGCACCGGCGGGCGGCACCCTCGGCTCCGGCCCGGACGCCCCGGCCGTCCAGCGGACCTACGCGACGGCGCGGTCCGTGGAGTTCGACGCGCTGCTGGTGGCCGGCACCCCCGGGGTCGGCGCCGACGCCCACGGCGCCCGCGACGCCAAGGCGGGCCTGCCCGGCGAGAGCAACGGCACCCTCGACCCGAGGGTGGGGCTGCTGCTGGCCGAGGCCTACCGGCACGGCAAGGCCATCGGCGCCGCCAAGGGCGGGGAAAGCGCGCTGGAGGCGGCCGGCATCGCCCTCGACGCGCCCGGTGTGATCGCCGGGGACGGCGCCACGACCGTCCTGCAGGAGCTCACCCAACTCCTCGGTGCCCACCGGGTGTGGGACCGCTTCCCGTCCACCACCTGACGGGCCCGCGCCCAAGCGGGCGGCGTGACCGTACCGGTACGCCGGCCCCCGGACGCGGGGGCCGGCGCACGGCTGTTCCGCCGGGGCACCGGCTAGCCGCGACGGCGGAACAGGGCCGTCCAGAGGAACTCCTCGCCGAACAGCGCGGAGTCCGCCGGTTGCTGCCGCATGGCGCGCAGTTCGACCTCCTCCAGCCCGGCGAAGATCCGGCGCAGTGACTGGGGTGTGTAGGCGAGGCCGCCGTGCAGGCCGGGCTCACGGTAGAAGGCCGCGTCGGGGAGTTCGGAACCCATCCGGCCCGCGGCGAAGCAGGTGAGCGCGAAGTACCCGCCGGGCGCCAGCACGCGCTCCAGCAGCGCGAGATGGCTGACGCGGCGGTGCGGTGGCAGGTGGTGGAAGCAGCCCGAGTCGTAGACCAGGTCGTACGGGCCGCTCAGCCGGCCCGCGTCCGACGAGGTCAGGGCGAACGCGTCACCGCAGTGGAACCGTACGGCGCCGCTCGCCCGCGCGGCACCTGCCTCCCGCGCGCGCTCCTCGGCCCAGGCGAGCGCGGCGGGAGAGAGATCGACGGCGTCCACCTCGAAACCCCGCGCGGCGAGATGCAGCGCGTTGCGCCCGGGACCGCAGCCCAGGTCGAGGGCCCGTCCCGGCGCGATCAGGCCGCGGTCCAGGTAGGACACCAGGTTCTCGTCCGGCTTCGCGGCGAAGAACGGCACCGGTCGGTCCCGGTCCCCGTAGAAGCCGTCCCACCACGCGGCCCCACCCTCGCTCCAGCGGTCGGCCTCCGGCGCGAACAGCCCGTCCAGGAGTCGCAGTACGTCCTCGACCGTGCGGATGTCCCGGTCCATCCGGCCCCCCTTCCCCGATGCACAGAACCTAGGGGCGGGGCCGACGGGACGCCAGGTCGCCCTGCGGGGCCGGAGGGCCCGGGCGAGCCTCTGAGAGGCCGGCGCGGGGGAGGCGCCGCTCTCCCCTCGACGTCGGCCGACAGGCCCTCCGGCACCCTGCGGCGCGCCGGCACACGGCCTTCCACGGCCGGGCCGGGGCCACTTTCCGCGCCCGCTCGCCCGGGGCGTCCGCGCAAGGCCGGGGACCGGCTCAGTCCCGCGCCGCCGCCGGGGCCTCAGCAGCTACCTGGGCCGCTTCCGGCTGCGCGGCCGGGCGGCGGCGCCGGCGCAGCAGCAGGCGTCTCGCCGGGCGCTCCACCACCTCGTACAGGATCCAGGACAACCCCAGCGACACCGCGAACGCGGTCGTGGTGACAGCGACTCCCGCCATCAGCCCGAAGTGCGGTTTCGTGCCGAGGAGTTGGGTGGCGGACCGGAGCACCAGCAGATGGATCATGTAGAAGGCGAACGACAGCTCGCCGAGCCGCACCAGCCGTCGGCGCCGCCACAGCGAGGGCAGCCCCTGGACGTCCGCGACAGCCGCGGCCGGGATGAGCAGTGTGAAACCGGCGATGGTGCACACGGTGGCGGAGTAGCCCGGCGTGACCTGCGGCACGAGGAAGTAGCCGATGATCGCCAGGGCGAGCGACGCCTCGAGACCGGGACCGCGCCACCGGCCGAGCAGCACCAGCCGCGCGGTGACCGCGCCGAGGACGAACTCGGGCATCCGTGCCGCCGGGAACGAGTACAGCGCGTACGTCCACCAGTGGTGCGCGTCCGCCCAGGCCAGCACGACGACGGCCGCGACCGACACGGCGCCCAGCGCGACCGAGCCGCGCGCGCCGAGCCGGCGCAGCAGCAGGATCAGCAGCGGGAAGGCGGCGTAGAAGAACGCCTCGCAGGCGAGGGACCAGCTGACCGGGTTCAGCGTCTGCCACCAGGGGCGCCACCAGGAGTGCAGCAACAGCACGTTGGACATGGCCTGTTTCGCCGTCGGCCGCGACTGGTGCTCCAGCGTGTAGGCCATGACCAGGGCGAGGGCCAGCGTGACCAGGTGCACCGGGTAGATCCGCGCGATGCGCCGTCTCCAGAACGCGAGCGCGCGGTCGCGGGGCCGCGCCGACCAGGTCAGGACGAATCCGGACAGTACGAAGAAGAACGACACTCCGGTGGCACCGGCACCGAATCCCCAGTACACGAGGCGGCCGCCGGTGCCCGAGAAGTAGCCGAAGTTGTTCACGTGCAGTCCGAACACCAGCAGTGCCGCCATCCACCGCAGTCCCGTGAGGGACGGCAGCGAGGGCATGGCGGCGGCTGGGGAGTCCCGGGCGGTCGCATCGCCGGAACGGGTGGGCGGCGTCGTCCGGAGCGCCCGGGTCGTCGCCGTGGTCATCGAATCACCTGCCGCAGAGGGTTGGCGTGGGGCATGAAGGGGTACCTTGCCCGTTCACCCCCGGTCAATCACGTCACATGGCAAACATCACACTCGCTGCCGAACGACAGACTCCTCCGTATGCCACGACGGCCGGACCGGGTGCACCCGCACGAGTGACGCCCCACGCACCTCCTTGATCAGCCCGCGGCCAGGTCCTTGGTGATCCGCTCCAGCATGAACGCCGAGGACTCCCAGGCCGTGGCCACGCCGTCGAACTTCACGCTCGGGCCGGCCGTTGAACTCCGGGTTCATCAGCGGGCATTCGAGGTCCGCGGTGATCTCGTCATCCGCTTCCGGGAGCGGACGGCCGCCTGCCGCTCGGTCTCGTCCGACGAGGACCACTTGTACAGCGGGAGCACGGAGAACCCCGTACTGGAGCCGGGAGAGGCGGAGTTGGACCCGAAACTGGTCGTGCGGGGCACGAGCGGCCCGCCGCCGGGCTGAAACCGGTGCGCTGACCGGTCAAGCGGCTTGTGCGGCAAGGGCCTTGAGGAGTTGGTCGCGTGTCATCCGGGACCGCCCCGGCACACCCGCGGTGCTCGCGAGTTTCTGCAGTTCCGTCTTCGACAGGGACGCAAGGTCCTCGGTCTCCTTCCGGCCTGCGGACTTCTTCTCGCCGGCGGCCGGTTTCCGGCCGGCACCCTTGCCGCCCCGGGACCGGCTCTGCTCGACGCTCCGGCTGAGCGCCTCCATGAGGTCGATGACGTTCGTCGCCTCCGGCGGCTCCGGCTCGCCCACGACCTCCTCGCCCTTCTGCTTCGCGGCGACGAGCTTCTTGACCCGTTCCTCGTAGGTGTCGTGGTACTCGCCGGGGTCCCAGTCGATGGTGAGGGCGTCGATCAGCTGCTCGGCGGTCCGCAGCTCCTTGCTGTCCTTCCTGCTGCGCCGTTCCGGCAGCCCGGGCACCACGTCGGCGGGGTCGCGCACCTCGTCGGCCCAGTGCAGGGTGTGCAGCACGAGGACGCCGGGCTGTGCGCGCAACGCGGTCAGGTACTCCTTGCCGCGCATGGTGAGCGTGGCGATCCCCGCCTTGTCCGAGCGGTCCAGCGCCGCCAGCATCAGCTCGTACACCTTCACGTACTCCTTGCCGCGCGGGCCGACGTAGTACGTGCGGTCGAAGTAGACGGGCTCGACCTCGTGCAGATCGACGAATCCGGCCAGGTCGATCGCCTTGGACCGCCCGGGAGCGATCTCCTCCAGCTCCTCCGGCTCCACGACCACGTACTCGCCCTCGTCGACCTCGTAGCCCTTGACGATCCGGTCGGTGGCGACCTCCTTGCCGGTGCGCTCGTTGACGCGCTTGTTGCGGATCCGGTCCGAGGTGCCGCGCTGGAGCTGGTGGAAGTGCACCGTGTGGTCCTCCGTGGCGGTGTACAGCCCCACGGGCAGGCTGACCAGCCCGAAGGTCAGGACTCCGGTCCAGATCGGTCTCGCCATGACTCCTCGCCTCCAGTTCCCGGGTCATGCGACGGTCGTCCACCTCCCGTGTCCCCCTCCCGGCACCGATGTCCCACCAGCCCCCTGACGCCGTCGGCGTCACCGGCTGCCCCAGGCTGGAACCGGCCATCGAGAGGCCGCCCCGCTGCCTCACGGGACGCCCGCAGGCGGCCCCGCGGTGCGCCGCTGCTCACTCGCCTGCGCGAGCCCGTCACGCATCGCGCGATCCCGCACCGGCCGCCAGCCGCTCGACCCGCGCCATGGCCTCCTCGGCCCGGCGCCGGGCCTCCCGGACGGCACGGCCGGACTGCCGGGCCCGGTCCCGTGCCTCCTTTTCGCCGGCCCGCGCCTGCCGCTGCTCCTCCTCCGCGTGCCGCAGCGCCGCCCGCAGCTCGCCCACGTGCTCCTCCGCCGCGGCCACCCGGTCGCGGGCCTCCTCGGCCTCCCGTCCGGCGGCCTCGGCCCCGGCCTCGCGGTCGCGCAGGTCACGCTCGGCGTCGCGGACGGCTCGACGGGCCTCGTTCAGACGGCGCCGGCGCGCGAGTTCGTCCCCGCGCTCCTCGTCCCGGCGGTGCTTTCGTTCCGCCGCGCGGGTGCCGGACCCCTCGCCCCCGGCGCGCTTCTTGGCCCTGGTCGCCGTCGCCGCGGCGGGACGGCGCCCGAGAAGGCCCTCGTCGGCCTCCGGAAACCCGAACGTGGAGCTGAGCGGCTTCACGAGACGTCCCGCCGCCCAGGCGCGAGCGGCTTCCGGGTCGGCGAGAACGGCGTGCAGCGTCTCCTCGACCTCGCGCTGGACCCCCTCGCCCACCGGATGCCCGGCCTCCGCCGCCAGCCGCCGGGACTGCCGCCCGAGCGCGCCGATCACCTCGCTCTGCCGGCGCGCGAGCCTGCGCAGCTGCGGACCGTCCAGTTCGCGATGGGCCCGGCGCAGCTCGTCGCCCAGTTCCAGCAGCGGCTCGACCTCCTCGCGCCGCCGGCGGACGAGCAGATTGCCGGCCCAGGCGGCCAGGCTCGGCCGGCGCAACGCGCCGATCTCCTTGGCGAGGGCATGCTCACCGGCCTCGCGGGCCTCCAGGGCGCGGCGGTCGCGGGCGGCGACGAACTCCTCCGGCCGCAGGGCGTACAGCTCGTCGGCGACGGCGTCCAGGTCCACCAGCGTCCCTCTCGACGGCCACCTCGGTGACGGACTTCGAGTTTCTCACCCCGCCGAGTCCATGTGCCCGATCCGGCCGCTCATCCGGGTGGGGTGGCGGCCACGGCGGCAGCGACTTTCGGCGCCGGATCCCCATCCTTCGGCCCCGCGGCGTAGACCGTCGGCGGACGGCGCGGGCGCGACCGCGACCGGCAGGGTGACCGTATGCAGAGGACCAAGGGGATCAAGCGCGCACAGTTCCTGGCCGGCCTCGCCTCCGCGGGGCTTGCCGCGGCCGTGCTGCCGTCGGGTCCGGCCCGCGCCGCGCAGGGCGGTCCGGGACGGACTCGCGCCGCACAGGGGGGACTGCGCCACCACGGGGTCGTGTACACCGTGGGCGAGGGAGAGACGCCGGGTACGGCCTTCAGCACGGCCCGGATGCGGGAGGACATCCGCGTCATCCGCGACGAGTTGTGCGCCGACACCGTCGACGTGACGGGTGACGGGGTGGAACGCCTCACGGCCACCGCCGCCGAGGCGGCCGAGCGGGGGCTGCGCGTCTGGCTGCAGCCGACCCTCGGCGACGTCCCGGAGCGGGACATCCTGGACCACCTCGCCGAGACCGGCCGGTTCGCGGAGCGGCTGCGCCGGCACGGGGCGGCCGTGGACCTCAGTGTGGGCTGCGAGTTCTGGTTGTTCGTGCCCGGGATCGTCCCCGGCGACACCGTCTTCGAGCGCATCCGGAACCTGCTCGACGGCACCGTGGACCCGGTCGCGATGCAACGCCGACTGGACCGTTTCACGGCGAAGGCGGCCGCGGTCGGCCGGTCCGTCTTCCACGGCCGGCTGAGCTACGCAGCCGCCCAGGACGACGAGGTCGACTGGCGCCTCTTCGACATCGTCGGAATCGACTACTACTCGTACTTCCCCCACAAGGCCGACTACGTACGGGAGTTGAGCCGCTATGGGCGCTGGGGCAAGCCACTTGCCATCACCGAGTTCGGCACCTGCGCGTACGTCGGGGCGCCCGAGACCGCCGGCATGGGCTGGGACGTCGTCGACCGCGACAAGCAGCCCCCGGAGATCAAGGGCCACCTGGTCCGCAGTGAGCGCACCCAGGCGGCGTACCTCGTGCAACTGCTCGACGTCTTCTCCTCGATGGACCTGTACGCTGCCATGGCCTTCGAGTTCGTGACCCCCGACGCCCCGCACCGTCCGGGCGACCCGCGCCACGACCTCGACATGGCGAGCTACGCCATCACCAAGCCCGTCCAGGACCGTCCGGACGACCCCGCCTCCGGCTGGCACTGGGAACCCAAGCAGGCCTTCCACGCCCTGGCGCGTCGCTACCACGCCGCCCGCACCCGCCCCCGGCGCGCCTGCTGACCTGCCCGCGGCCCGCCCCGCTATGGTCCGCCGGGCTGAGTCGGCCGGCCGTGGCGTTTCTCCTCTCTCGGCCTCGGCCGGCAAGACGCCGAGGCCGACCGCGTCCGGGACGCGCCGGGCAGCCGTGGGCGACCGACGCCGCGGGCCCGGGCACCGGCCGGAGCTGCGGTGAGGCACGCACACCCGCCGGCTCACCCGTTCGGAGGACCGTCCGGCTTGCCGCGCCGTCGTCGCCGGGCCGGGAACCCATGATGCGGGCATGCCCCCGCCCCCCGCCCCGGCCGACCCAAGCCCCGTCCCGCCACCGCCGACCGGACCGGCCACCGTACCGCCCGCACCAGGCCCGCACCCGACACGCGGCCCGCACCCGGCACCCGGCCCGCACCCGGCACCCGGCCCGCACCCGCCACACCGCACCCGGCCGCGTCCGCCGCACCGGACGCGGCCGGGCGAAGGCAAACGTGAACGCAAACTCCTGGGCGGGCGCCGGGGCCGGCCCGGAGGTGGACGGCGGGTGACGACACGCGGCCAAAATTGCATCGTTCGTTTTCTTGAACCGCTCGTGTTTATGAGGGTAGGTTCGCCCTCATGACCGCCTCCCCGACCCCGAGCACCGCCGAGGAGCTCCGCGGTGCCGGCCTGCGCGTGACGGCAGCCCGCGTCGCGCTGCTGGAGACCGTCCGGGCGGGCGACCACCTCGGCGTCGAGGCGATCGCCTCCGGGGTGCGCCACCGCGTGGGCCACATTTCCGTGCAAGCCGTCTACGAGGCCCTCCACGCCCTCACCGCGGCGGGTCTCGTCCGCCGTATCGAGCCGGCCGGTCACCCGGCCCGGTACGAGGGACGCGTGGGTGACAACCACCACCACATCGTGTGCCGGTCGTGCGGTGCCGTCGCCGACGTCGACTGCGCCGTCGGCGACGCGCCCTGCCTGACCGCCTCCGACGACCGCGGCTTCGCCATCGACGAGGCCGAGGTCGTGTACTGGGGCACCTGCCCCGACTGTTCCACCGGCCGCAGTTCCTGAGCACCGAGTTCCGCACAGTTCGGAAGGATTGCCATGACCGAGAACCACGACGCGATCGTCACGGACGCGAAGGCGGACGGGGCGAGCGGTGGCTGCCCCGTCGCGCATGACCGGGCACTGCACCCCACCCAGGGCGGCGGCAACCGCCAGTGGTGGCCGGAGCGGCTCAACCTGAGGATCCTTGCCAAGAACCCGCCCGTGACGAACCCGCTGGGTGAGGAGTTCGACTACGCCGAGGCGTTCGAGAGCCTCGACCTCGCCGCCGTGAAGCAGGACATCGCCGAGGTGCTCACCACCTCCCAGGACTGGTGGCCCGCCGACTTCGGCAACTACGGCCCGCTGATGATCCGGATGGCCTGGCACAGCGCCGGTACCTACCGCATCAGCGACGGCCGCGGCGGCGCCGGCGCCGGCCAGCAGCGCTTCGCCCCGCTGAACAGCTGGCCGGACAACGTCAACCTGGACAAGGCCCGCCGCCTGCTGTGGCCGGTGAAGAAGAAGTACGGCCAGAAGATCTCGTGGGCCGACCTGATGATCCTCGCCGGCAACGTGGCGCTGGAGTCCATGGGCTTCGACACCTTCGGCTTCGGCGGTGGCCGCGAGGACGTCTGGGAGGCGGAGGAGGACGTCTACTGGGGTCCCGAGACCACCTGGCTGGACGACAAGCGCTACACCGGCGACCGCGAGCTCGAGAACCCGCTCGGCGCCGTCCAGATGGGCCTGATCTACGTCAACCCCGAGGGCCCCAACGGCAACCCGGACCCGCTGGCCGCAGCCCGCGACATCCGCGAGACGTTCCGCCGCATGGCGATGAACGACGAGGAGACCGTCGCCCTGATCGCCGGTGGTCACACCTTCGGCAAGACCCACGGCGCCGGTCCCGCCGACGCGGTCGGCCTTGACCCCGAGGCGGCCGGCTTCGAGGAGCAGGGCCTCGGCTGGAGGAGCACCTTCGGCACCGGCAAGGGCGCGGACGCCATCGGCTCCGGCCTCGAGGTCACCTGGACCAACACGCCCACCCAGTGGAGCAACAATTTCTTCCGGATCCTGTTCGAATACGAGTGGGAGCTGACCGAGTCCCCGGCGGGCGCCAAGCAGTGGAAGCCGAAGGACGGCGCCGGTGAGGGCACCGTGCCCGCGGCCCACGACCCGTCGAAGAAGATCGCGCCGGGCATGCTCACCACCGACCTGTCGCTGCGCTTCGACCCGATCTACGGGCCGATCTCCCGCCGGTTCTACGAGAACCCCGAGGAGTTCGCGGACGCCTTCGCCCGCGCCTGGTACAAGCTCACCCACCGTGACATGGGCCCGAAGGCGCTGTACCTCGGCCCGGAGGTCCCGCAGGAGACGCTGATCTGGCAGGACCCGCTGCCGGAGCGCGAGGGCGAGCTGATCGACGACGCCGACATCGCGTCCCTGAAGACCAAGCTGCTCGACTCGGGCCTGTCCGTCTCCCAGCTGGTCACCACGGCGTGGGCGTCCGCCTCGACCTTCCGCGCCACCGACAAGCGCGGCGGCGCCAACGGCGCCCGTATCCGGCTCGCCCCGCAGAGCGGCTGGGAGGTCAACGAGCCCGACGAGCTGGCCCAGGTGCTGCGCGTCCTCGAAGGCGTCCAGCGGGACTTCAACGCCTCCTCCGGCGCCAAGCAGGTCTCCCTGGCCGACCTCATCGTCCTCGGCGGTGTCGCCGCGGTCGAGAAGGCCGCCAAGGAGGGCGGCTTCCAGGTGCAGGTGCCGTTCACGCCGGGCCGGGTGGACGCCACCGAGGAGCACACCGACGCCGAGTCCTTCGAGGCGCTGGAGCCGACCGCGGACGGCTTCCGCAACTACCTCGGCAAGGGCAACCGCCTCCCGGCGGAGTTCCTGCTCGTCGACAGGGCGAACCTGCTGGACCTGAGCGCCCCCGAGATGACGGTGCTCGTCGGTGGTCTGCGCGTCCTCGGCGCCAACCACCAGCAGTCGCAGCTCGGTGTCCTCACCAAGACGCCCGGCGTCCTCACCAACGACTTCTTCGTCAACCTGCTCGACATGAGCACGACGTGGAAGTCGACCTCCGAGGACCAGACCACGTTCGAGGGCCGTGACGCCGTCACGGGCGAGCTGAAGTGGGCCGGCAGCCGTGCCGACCTGGTCTTCGGCTCCAACTCCGAGCTGCGCGCCCTCGCCGAGGTCTACGCGAGTGACGACGCCAAGGAGAAGTTCGTGAAGGACTTCGTCGCCGCGTGGGACAAGGTCATGAACGCGGACCGGTTCGACCTGGCCTGAGCCCGGTCCGGGCACGGCTTCGAGGGCGTCCGGCCCGACCTGCGCGGTCGGGCCGGACGCCCTCGTCGTCCGCCGAGCCCGGGCCGCCCGTCACCGAACGGTCACAGAAGATCCACAACGGTCACAGGCGATCCACAGCGGAAACCCGGGGTCTCCCGTCGCTGTCTCCCCCGGTGAGCATCGGCACGAGCCGGTCCGACCACGCACACCGAACATCGGGGGACGTCATGCACCAGCGCACCACCATCCGCCTCGCCGCTTCGGCGACGGCCGTCATCGCCGCGGCACTGTCGCTGACCGCCTGCGGCCCGGACGACGGCGACGGGGCGGCGAAGACGTCCTCCCCGGCCCCGGTCTCCTCCGCCCCCTCCAACACCGCCGCCGGCGCCGCGAGTTCCACCCCCACCTCCCCGCCGGCCTCCGGGCCCGCCGGTGCCGGCGCGTCGATCGCCTCGCACGCCCCGGTCTCTCCCGCGTCCGGCACCTCGGCCGGCGCGACGCCGGCGTGCTCGGTGTCGGCCGTGGCGGCGACCGCCCGCCAGGCGGCCGACCGTCCCGACGGCACCGGTACGGGCGCCGCGGTCGTCGAGTTCACCAACGCCTCCGGGCACGCGTGCGTCCTGCGCGGGCATCCGACGGTGGCGGGCGCCGGCAACGGTTCCCCGGAGCACAACCGCCCGCTGAAGGTGACCCCCACCGGCCTCGCGTCACCGGTACGCCTCGCGCCGGGCGGCAAGGCATGGCTGAAGCTGACGTTCCACCAAGTCCAGGGCGAGGGCGACGGCTACTGCGCGTCCGGCGCGAAGCCCGCCGTCTTCCCGACGCTCGTGGTCGGACTGCCCGGCGCGGGGGCGCACCAGGTCGCGCTTTCGGACGGGGAGTTCGCCGAGTGCGACAACACCGTCACCGCGACGGCGGTTTCGGCGGTGAAGCCTTCCTGACCGGCATGTGATCAGCGGGCGGCCCCCGGGTCAGGACGGCGTCCGGGGACGCCCGCCCCACGCGTGCGGTCCCCTGACCGGCGACGCGGTCCCCCGCGTCCTCGGCGTCCCGGCGCCCGGCCGGATGGCGCCGGGGCGGGAGGCCCGCCGGCCGGCCGCGGGCCGCG